>JBFWRO010000149.1:0-6852 GCA_050248865.1 Thermomicrobiales bacterium
GCTTTCCGGATAGTCGATCGGTGAGAGCCACGAAAGGACCTGCCGGGAACCATCGCCAGATGCCGGCAACACGATGTCGAACTGGTTCTGAGTCTCGAGCAGAGAAACCGGCAAATCACCGAACACAACCACACTGGTGCGGTGATGTTCCGCGTCGGTAAGCACCCGGACCTCCGAGGGAACATACACAGCGTCTCCGTTGATCCGGATGAAGGGAGCAAATCGCTTCGGCAGATCACCAGAGTGGACCGTTTCATTGGCGACAAAGGTGATGTATTGGTCGGCCCCGTATTCCGCGGCATCTTCAGTGCGCCGGGTCAAACGGAAAAAGTCGGGCGTGGTCATGATGACCTCGACTTCGGTACCTTCGCCTGTCAATCCAGTCCTGGTCAGGCTTTCCGTCAGTTCGGAAACCTGAGTCTTGCGCAACAGATTGACGTCTGTGAGCGCCTCGGTTCCTTGCGATTTGCTGAACGCCAGCCAGCCCACCGCCAGTGCAGCGGCAATGGCCACCAGACCGATGGAGATGAGGAGACGCCTGCTCAGATCGGGCAGGTGTGGCCGAAAGTCCGAAATGTGCGTCCCTGTTTGCATAGTGGTCCCTTGAAGTCGTGGGCGGATCCGAAACTGGTTGAATTGGGGCGAGGAGGTTCAGGCTCCTCGCCCCTGATCGATTACTCGATTGTCAGCGTGATGATCATATCCGGGTGATAGGTGCACACGATGGTGTACTCACCTGGAAGATTCGGCGCTGTCCACTCGAACTGGGCAGTCTGTCCCGGATCAACGTCCGGGCTGATCAGATTCAGATCTTCGCCGATGCCGACCATATTGTGCTTCTCGTCATCGCCGTTGTAGAGCTCGAACAGGACTGTCTCGCCGCCGGTGATGGTGAGTTCGATCGGATCGAACACGAAGTTCACGCCGTCAACGTGAATCAACCGCGGTCCGCCTTCCATCGATGTGTCTTCCGCGGGTGCCTCCGGGGCAGCAACGGTCAGCGTCAGTGTGTCGCCGGGAGTCTTGTTCGTGGTCGCCGTGACGGTGCCTGCTTCCGCCGGAGCCGTCCACACCTGCTCCTGACGTCCACCCGGTTCCAGCTCGACGCCCGTGATCCCGAGGCCCTCGGAATCGAACGTTACCCGTCCCGTACTCGTGCCGCCGGTATTCTCGATGATGAGCCGGTAGGTCACGCCCGTCTCTGCCGTGGCCTCTGGCTGTACGAATCCCTGCCGGCCAATGGCGATCGTCAGCACCGGTTGAGAAATGAACTCTCGCTGCGCTGCCAGGGCGGATCCGCTCAGGCCAGTGAAGCTGGAGACGACTTCTGCGGCAATTCCACCTGCGCCATCGTCCGTGTACTGAATGAAGGTCGATCCGTGGGTGTCGCCGTCGTTCGGCATGGGAATGACCGCCACAACTTCCTCAGTTGTCGTGTCAACAACCCAAATGCCATGTTCTGCATTCGATGTCGCCCAGACTTCCTTCCCGTCCGGGGAGAGGATGATGTGGTCGGTGGTCTTGCCGATGGGAACCACGTTCGTGGCGATATCGAAATGCGTATCGATGATCGTCATCGTGATGCCCTGCTGGCCATAACCGCCGGTCTCGCCCTTATCCGCGACGTAGAGCTTGCTCTCGTCGTAGCTGAGCCGTGCCCCCCATGGGCCAGGTCCGGTGGACAGTTCGGCAATGACTTCGCCTTCTTCCAGATCGACTTTGGCGACTTTGCTCGGACCTCCCAGCGTAACCCACGCGGTCTTGCCGTCGAGGGTGACCTCCGGCCAGATCGGGTCGAGCATGGGAATGGCCTGCTCCACAAGCCACGTCTCGAGGTTGATCTTCGCCAGCCAGCCGTCGATCTCTTCCCGCAGCGCGGAAGTCGCTGCCGGGACGGTTACATACATATATTTTCCTTCGTCGACGGAATTGGAAGCGACGTACGGATTGCCCGAAAAGTCGCCGCGACTCATACCGCCGACCACTGTATTGTCCTGAGCTGGGTCCAGCACCCAGCATCCAGAGCCAAGCCAGTTCCATCCAAAGTCGGTAATCATGATCAGGTTCCGGCCATCCGGTCCAACAAAATTGTTGACGTGATGCGGCCGGCCCATCGACTGGTAGACCTTGTTGATATTGAGTGTTGTGCCATCCAGCACCAGCAGGTAGTTCTCTGTGCCCTTCAGTGCCGGCAGATAGACGAACTTGCCGTCCGAAGATGCTGCGATACCGTGACTCCCGAATCCAACCGCATACTCGTCGGGTAGATTCGATTGCGCGGCGACCTCGCGGGTTTTGGCGTTGAAGAACACCGCATTATTGCGCGTGTTCGTTGCCCCCCAGGTCGTGCTCTCGTTTGTCAGGAAATAAAGATCACCTGGCTCTGGAGTGACCACAGGGTCGCCAGCAGGATCGCGCGTCTCCACCAGCACAATACCGAGGTGCTGCATCCACTGCTCGGGCGTTCGTTCGGCGGCCGGGACCATTCCCGTTGGCAAGCCAGTTTCCTGGGCAAAGGTGTGGCTGGCGGTTCCCAGCCTGGCAGTGCCGATCGCCGCACTCGCCGCGGCTCCGGTTAGGAGCAACTTTCGGCGTGACATGCGTGCTGATTGTCGACCGTTGTCTTTTGTTGGGATCATGTTTTCCTCTCCTGTATCTGTACTTTGTTCCGACGCCAGGTTGCGATTGAAAGTCGAGTGGGAACCTCCTCGCTGATAACTCACGATTGAGTTCGGATTTCCAGACGATGAACGAACACCCTGCCCTTGAACCGTTTTGACCCATGTCCAGCCTATTCCGCGGCCGTCACATACTTGTGATTTTCCGCACAAGCTGCATGACAAAAGCATTTCAATATCCATGACCTGGGGTCTTGCGCGATTCGAGGAGCACAGGGCTGCTTTCCGCAGTGAGATCGATCGGTGACTATCACTGAGTGTCAGGACGAGTCCGGATGGGATCTGAGGGTAGGGATTACGATCCCTGGATTAGGCATTCGCCGTGTTTGGCCACGATTCTGCCGGCTTTCATGACCAGCCAGCGAGGTGGTCGCTCCACCATCGCCTCCAGCGGGTTGAGGCTCTCCAGCAAAACCAGGTCGGCAGGCGATCCCACGCGTAAACCATAGTTTGGCAGCCCGACGACCCCCGCACCGCCATCAGTACACATGGAAAGGGCGATAGCCATTTCATCGTCGCGCCGGAAGTTATTGCGATAGGCGATCAGAAAAGCCCGCATCAGCATGTCCGGCATGTTCAGCGCGCCCCAGGTATCGCGGATGCCGTCGTTACCGGCGCACAACCGAACGCCCGCCTCATGCAGTCGTTTCACAGGAGGGGCGGGACGACCACCAGTCGGGCCGTGGCTCATGATCGCAATGTCATTGTCGATCAGAACATCGATGAGGTTCCCGAGGTAAGGATCGGCTACGCCGCCGAGCGAGAAGGCGTGGCTGATAACCACCCGGCCCTGCAAACCGAGCACCCGCGTCCGCTCCGCGATCAACTCCATCGAAAACGCCCCCAGCTCCCCCGGTTCATGCAGGTGGATATCGACCTCACAACCAAATCGGTCGGCGAGTCCGAAGATCGTGTCGAGGTGTCCTTTCGGATCCCGGTCAATTGCCGCAGGATCGAGACCACCGATGACATCGGCGCCGGTGCGCAACGCTTCTTCCAGCAGCTCTACCGTACCTCGCCGCACGAGCATTCCGCTCTGTGGAAAGGCGACGATCTGCATCGGGAGACCATCCGATAATCTCTCTCTGGCGGCCAGGGCGCCCTGAAATGCGCGCAATCCGATATCGGTGTCGATGTCGATGAACGTGCGTGTGGCTACCGTGCCGCTGGCGATCATGCGCTTGCCGACGGTGGTGATCTGAGTGGCGAAGTCGATCTGATTGTCGATCCGGTACCGACGCTCCCGGTCGACCATCTCCTGAAGGCTCGCGCCGCCCTCGTTGACGTACCACTCCCGGCCGAGCAGCGATTTGTCCATATGAGCATGAGCATCGACAAATCCCGGGAGCGCGAGTCGCCCTCCGGCATCGGTCCTCTCTGCGCCCGGCAGCGACTCGAGACTGGGGGCTATCGCGGCGATCAAGCCATTTTCGATGGAGATATCCACCTGATCGCCCGAGGGAAGTCGCGTATTCTGTATGAACTGAGGTCTCATCCGGTCACCCACCACCATTTTTCTGTTACGACGCGATATTCTGATACGAGCACATTGCTGGCTCTATGCAGGGGGCCGATTCCGTTGACACACCTCCTACGTGATTGTCATCATTACAGGTGAGCACGCCAAGCGTAAAGAACTGGACAGTCGCTCGTGGTTACCCCAACGACCTCGCTTTCAGAAACAGTCGAGCATTCGTCTGCCCCGCAACTCCTTTCCAGGAGCGGATCTGGCCGGCGCGGGCTGGGCTTGCCCATTTCGCTCACACCTCTCATAGGGCGGCAGGATGAAATCGAAAAGCTCGTCTCGCTGATCGTCGGCGAGTCCGCCCGATTGGTGACACTTACCGGCCCCGGGGGAGTGGGGAAGACGAGGCTCGCCTGCGAGGTTGCCGCAGCGCTTTCGCCCAGGCATCCCGACGGGGTTGGGTTCGTCGATCTGGCGGTCCTGACGTCCGGAAATCCCATTCTGCCCGCCATGGCCGAAGCGCTCGGATTTCGCGACCCTCCCGATTCGCTCGATGTGGAGGGGTTGAGCGCCTTCATTTGCGACAGGAAGCTGCTGCTCGTCGTCGACAACTTCGAGCATGTGATAGCTCGGGCGTCTGATCTGGCACGAGTGCTGGGGCACTGTCCGAACCTGACAGTCATCGTGACGAGTCGCATGGTGTTGCGCATTTCGGGAGAACGCGAATTTGCCGTCTCGCCGCTTGGCGTGGCGGAGGATAGCGACGGCTCCTTTGAAGCCCTCACGGAGAGTCCTGCCGTTCAGCTCTTTGCCGACCGTGCCCGCGCGGCGCGTTCCGACTTTGAGCTGAGCCGGGAGAATATTGGCATCATTTCTCGCATCTGCCAGCGCCTCGATGGCCTTCCGCTGGCCATCGAATTGGCCGCGGCAAGGGTGCGGGCGCTGCCCGTCGAGGTGCTGGAAGCTCGTCTCGACCGGCGCCTGGAGATGCTCTCGCGCGGGCCCCGTGACTACCCTGAACGCCAGCAGACGATGCGCTGCACGATCAGCTGGAGTTACGACCTGCTCAATCCGCCGGAAAAACAGCTCTTCTGTTGCTTCTCCGTTTTTGCCGGTGGTTGCACCATCGAGCCGCTGGAATCGCTTGCAGTCGCGAACGGATACACGCCAGAAAGCGCGTTCGATGGCATCTCCACGCTCGTCGAAGCCAGCCTGGTTGTCGCGGAGGGGGATGATCGGCATCCGCAGCGATACCGAATGCTTGACACCATACGCGACTTCGCCGCCGAGCAGCTCGATGCCGGAGAGAAGGCGGCATCGACGCGTCAATGGCACGCCAGCCACTTCCGCGACTTCGTTCTCAACGTCGCTCCTGCACCGTTCGAACCGAGCGATCGAGCCCTTGTCGCTCCGCTCGAGGTCGAGATGGAGAACATCAGAGCAGCCCTCGTCTGGCTGGAAAAGCAGGGAGATGGGAAGGGTCTCCTCGAGTTGGCCGGACCGATGTACGACGCCTGGTATTACCGTGGGCATCTCGACGAATGCGAGCGCTGGATGAGACGAGCCCTCGACCTCGCCCCGCCTGATGCTCCGGCCAGCCAGAAGGCATGGGCGCTGAAGGCGCTGGCCATGATCACCCAAATCCGGGGAAAGGAAGCCGCGGCGCGAGATCTGTACCGGCAGAGCCTTGAACTTTACGAGCAAAGCGGCGACAAGCGGGCGACCGCAGTCGTCAACAACATTTACGCCGGGTTTCTGGTGGGCACGGGTCATTACGAAGACGCCCGGCCAGTGTTCGAGCGCAGTTTGCAGTACTTCAGGGAAAGCGACGACGAAGTGTGGAGCTCACACGCACTCTTCCACCTGGGGGTTATCGCGTTTGGTTTGGGTGACAATGCCGCAGCAATCGATTACTGCCGTCAGGCGGTGGACATCTACGATCGAACGGGAGGAAGGCTCGATGCCATCGACCCGCTTCGATATGTCATGCTGGCCGCTGTGCGCAAGGGTGATCTCTCCCAGGCCCGGAATGCCGGAATCGACAACCTCGCGCGACTGCGCGAACGCGGAAGTCTCGAACCCATCGCCGGCGGGCTTGCCGATGTCGCCACATTGGCGAGCGCCCGGCGGGAGTGGGCGATGGCTGGGAGGCTTCTGGGAGCGGCCAACGCCATTCGCCGGTCCCAAAACGCGACATTCACGCTGCCGGCACGGGGCTCATATGAGTTTGCCGAAAATACCGCGCGACGACGTCTGGGCGATGAAGCATTCGACGATGCATGGCAGTCGGGAGAGCAGCTAGGAGTCAGTGAGGCGCTTGCCCTGGCTACTGAGTTCCTGGAAACGGGACAAAGCGCAGCGGAAACAACGGGACAGGCAAGCAATCCCCTCACCGATCGGGAGCAGGACGTTTTGCGTCTCCTCGCCACCGGAGCATCCAATCCGGAAATCGCCGAGGAACTATTCATTTCCCGAGGGACGGTGCGCACCCACGTCTCCAGTATTCTGGCCAAGCTCGACGTTCATACCCGAACCGAGGCCGTGTCGCGCGCCCACCGCGAAGGCTGGATCTGACAGGGCCGACGCAGCTCATTGAGTCAGAACGTGTAAGAGATAGGCGTCATCCCAACCAGCACGCTTGCGTTTGCCCTTGATGCTGCCTTTGGTGGCCACGTCTCTCTTGAGCAGACCGAGCGCGGCTCTGCGCAA
>JBFWRO010000150.1:0-6837 GCA_050248865.1 Thermomicrobiales bacterium
ACCACCCGAGCTGGTACGCCGATAGATCCAGACGCGTTCTTCGAGTGGTGGTTGGAGCGAGGGGGTCCAAACGGTGGACGTCAATCCGCCAAAAAACGGAATCGTGCAAGAAACCGCCCAATCACGGGTTGATTCAATCGAAATGATCTTCACCGCGAGCGTGTCCCCAGGTTCTGCTCCTTCGATGAAAATCGGACCCGTTTGCGGGTTGAGATAGGGGCCGAGCACGCTGCTGACGGACTGGTCCTCACCTGTCAGCAGGTCGCCAAATGCGTCGAGTGTGTACATCGCCACACGTTCGCCTGGCGACACTCGTTCGATTGGCGATGCAAATGGGCCAAAAACATATTGGTACGTGCCTTCCGGCTGCCGAATTTCTCTCATGCTCGAAATCCTCTCCAAGCCGAATCAAAAAAACCGATCCGTTGCCGCAAGTGATGCACTCCAGTGTGCTCTTCTGCTCGTCAGGGGATAACTGGGTCAAGTGGACGCAGTCCGAGCATTTCCCGCGCGAGCGCCGGCGTCGCGATTGGCCGCCCGAGTTCACTGGCGATGCGGACCAGGCGAGCCACCAGTTGCGCATTGCTTTCCGCGAGAAGGCCTTTGTGATAAAAGAGGTTGTCCTCGAGTCCCGTTCGCACATGTCCGCCCATGGTCATCGCAGCCACACCTAAAGACAGCTGGGCGCGGCCGATGCCACAGACCGACCAGTGTGCGCCGGCCGGCAGCATGTCGATCATGTTCAGCAGTTGTTTGATCGTGCCTGGCGAGCCACCCCGGACGCCAAGGACAAACTGAAACCAGAATGGGGGGCTGATCGCTCCTTCGGCTATGAATCGGATTGCATTGGCAACGTGTCCCGGTTCGAAGCACTCGATTTCCGGCAGCACGCCATGGGCTTTCATGCGAGCAGCAAGACCTTCCAGAAAGGTCGGCGAATTGACAAATACCCCGGCGCCAAAATTCGTGGAGCCGCAATCGAACGAGGCAATCTCTGGACGGAGTTCGACCGGTTCGGCCCGTTGTTCGTCCGTGGTCTGACCAGCGCCCCCTCCGGTACTCATATTGATCACCACATCGCAGCTAGCCTGGCGAATCAGGTGACGCACTTTGGCGTAGCGGTCCGGGTCGCACGTCACCTTTCCTTCGCGGTTTCGCACATGGATGTGCACAATCGCCGCTCCGGCCGTCGCTGCGTCAATTGCCGCCCCGGCGATCTCTTCCTCCGTAACTGGCAGATTCGGATTCTGCGCCTTCGTCGGCCATGAACCGGTGAGGGCAGCGGAGATAATCAATGGCTGACTGAGATCGACTGGCTCGACAGGATGCATCATTCGGGTCTCTCTCCACGCGGCTATGATCTGTTCAGCAGACGAGTTTGACAATGTGACGTTGCTCCGTAGAATGCTGGTTGTCAATCGAGTGCGGCCGCGAGCGAAGAGATGAGTTCGCTAATGTGGGTCAGGATTGCTCGCCGTTCGACGCGGCGCGCTGAGCGATGACAACCTGTGAGCCCGCGAGCGTGTGGGATCCACCGCCATTATCACGAGGAGTTCAGAAAATGGCAACGAAGAGAGCCCAGATTATCCGCCACAGTCAAACGGGTGCATTTAGCCGAAGAACACTGCTTCAGGGTACCGCCGCCGGCGCGGCTGTCACCGCCATGCCTGTCGCAGGGACACGCGCTCTGGCGCAGACTCCAGAGCCCGAAGCTGCGGCGGATCAAATTCTGCAGCTGGGTGGAGAAAGTGAGAGTCCGGGAATATGGTTTCCGACCCGCACCAGCGGAGGAGTGGAAACGCAAGTTTTCGATTTGATATTTAGTCGGCTTATTCGCTTTGACGATGGCTACAATCTTATCTCCGATCTTGCTGAGTCCTACGATGTCTCACCTGATGCCACTGAGTTCACGTTCAATTTGCGCCGGGATGTCCAGTGGAGCGATGGCACGCCATTCACCTCCAAGGATGTCATGTTTACCTACACACTTGCCCTTCGTCCGGAGGTCGGAGCTGCACAGTACAACAAACTTCGTCAGATCCTCGGTGCGGAGGCGTTCGCGAATGGTGAGACGGACACTGTGGAAGGTCTCGAGGCGCCCGATGACTACACCTTCAAAATCACTCTGGCCAGCTCGAACGTCGCGTTCCTGATCGGCAATGCGTCTGGCAATTCGCTGATCTGGATCGTTCCCGAACACGTGGTCGGCGACATCGACCCTGCAGCCATCGATCAGCATCCATTTGTCCAGAATCCGAATGTCGGCACTGGCCCCTTTGTGTTCCAGGAGTACGTCAGCGATCAGTACATTCTGGTGAATAACAACCCGAACTATTTTCTCGGTGCACCCAGGCTCAGTCAGGTCTACATTCGGCTCGGATCTCAGGCCACTCAGCTCGCGCAGCTCGAAAGCGGTGAGCTGCACGTCATGCAGGCGATCGATGCTCGTGAAGCAGAGCGACTCTCCGGCAGCGAAGTCGTCGACATCGTTCCGACGCAAGGCGTCGGGATGTTCCAGACAGCGATTTTCAACGAGCGTTTCCCGGACAAGCGAGTCCGGCAGGCGTTCATGTATGGCACTGATCGGCAGGCGATCATGGACGTCGTCCTGCGAGGGCAGGGAACGCTCGTCAATAGCTCGATCTTCGGACCGGAGTGGGCCCAGTTCGATGATCTGAACACGTATGACTTCGACCCAGACATGGCCCGGCAGCTTCTGGAGGAGGCGGAGTGGGATTCATCTCGAACCGTTCAGCTGATCTGGGAGTCGGGTTACCAGGCGGTTGAAACAGCGGCGCCGGTCTTTCAGCAACAAATGTCCGAAATCGGCGTGAATGTCGAACTCTTGCCCCTCGAAGAGGAAGCATTCGAGGCCAAAGTTCTTGACGAGATCGATTTCGATCTGGCCTGGTTCGGCGGTGGAGCCTACTATCTGGACCCGGATGTCTCGTCGACGTACTACCACTCACAGAACTGGACGCCTGACGGCGGCAATACGACGCATTTTCGTAGCGAAGAGCTCGATCAGCATTTCACCGATGGACGGTCGACACCTGATATTGCCCAGCGAACCGAGATATACCACCGCGCAGCCCAGATTCTGAATGAAGAGGTGCCGACGATCTTCTGGTGGTCGGAGAACATGATCTGGGGGCTCAACAAGAAGCTTCAAGGGGTGGTTCCTGGTCCGAATACCGATATTCACTGGAACATCCAGGAATGGTGGCTCAGCGAATAGGCCTTTATTGCCCATAGATGGGGCGCGGAGAACTCTTCCGCGCCCCGACCGTCCGGGCTGGTTTTCATATGAGTCAATACATCCTGCGCCGACTGGCGATATCCATCCCGGTGCTCCTCGGCGTAACAATCATTGCGTTTCTTCTGGTCAATCTCGCGCCGGGTGATCCCGTATCGGCCATGATCGATCCGTTCACCCGCGCCGAGTTGGGGGACGCGTGGGTCGAGCGCCGGCAGGAGCAGCTCGGACTGAACGATCCTGTACTTGTTCGCTATGGCCTCTGGCTCAGAGAGATCGTCCAGGGCAATCTTGGCTACTCGCTGATCAATGGTCAGCCGGTTCTCGATCAGATCATGGATCGGGTCGGCCCAACCGTGCTTCTGATGGGCGCCGCGATTGTGATCAGTATGCTGATCGGCATCCCGCTTGGGATTTTCTCGGCGGTTCGACAATATTCGATCCTCGACTACCTGACGACCGCCCTTGGTTTCATGGCCGTGTCGACGCCCAGCTTTTTTCTGGCACTGGGTCTGATGTATCTGTTTGCCGTGGAATTGCGGTGGCTGCCGACATCGGGAATGCGCACACTCGGCAAACCCGAATCGATTAAAGATCTGACCCTGCATATGGTGATGCCGGTAACAGTGCTCGCACTTGCGCAACTTCCGCTCTTTATGCGATATGCCCGCTCGGCCATGCTGGAAGCGCTCGGCGCCGATTACGTGGTTACCGCCCGGGCAAAGGGGCTGCGAGAGTCACTGGTCCTGATGCGGCATGCCTTTCGCAATGCCCTGATCCCGCTCATCACGATTACGGGACTGACATTGCCCGAGCTGCTTAGCGGGGCGGTGATCACTGAGACGATATTTTCCTGGCCAGGGATGGGGATGCTGGCGATGAGCGCGGTGAAGGGCAGAGATTACCCTTTGATTCTCGGGGTCATTCTGTTCACCGCGACCCTGGTGCTGGTCAGCAACCTTCTTTCTGACCTGTTCTATGCAGTCGTCGATCCACGTATCAGGTATCGCTAGGCCCGTGGCTGAGGGAGCGTTGACGCTGACCGGACGCATCGATGAAACGCCCCGGGGTGACCGCCCAGGACGTCGCAGGCTTAGAGCTTTCACGCGACATCGATTCGCCGTGGCCGGGCTTATCGTCATTCTGATCATGATCGTGGCAGCGGTCTTCGCTCCCTGGGTTGCGACGCACGACCCAAACATGGTCGATCTCCTGGCAGCGGAACAGTCGCCCAGTCGGGAGCACTTGCTCGGCACCGATGAAATCGGTCGCGATGTGTTCAGTCGACTCGTGTATGGGGCCCGCGTTTCGCTTTCAGTCGGTCTGGTTGCGGTAGCGATTTATGTCGTCATTGGCACGTTTCTGGGGTCTATTTCCGGCTACTTCGGCGGATTCGTCGATTCGGTGATCCAGCGTTTGACCGACACGGTGATGTGCTTTCCGGGATTGATTATCATCATTGCGGCAGTATCCATTCTGGGGCCGAGTATTTACAACGTTATGATCATCATCGGGCTGCTCACCTGGCCCGGGCTGTGCAGAATTGTGCGCGGGCAATTCCTTTCCCTGCGGGAGCGTGAGTTCGTGGAAGCGGCGCGTGTCTCCGGCGCCGGCGACCTGCGAATTATCTTCAGTCACATCCTGCCGAATGCGTTTCCACCGATCATTGTGGCCGCCACATTCGGCGTGGCGGCGGCCATTCTCACCGAGGCCGGGTTGTCCTTTCTTGGTATGGGCGTGCAGCCTCCCACGCCCAGCTGGGGCAATCTGATCAACACGGCGCAATCGGCGGCAATCATGCAGCAGATGCCCTGGTTATGGGTTCCGGCTGGAGTGTCGATCGCATTGGCAGTATTGAGCATCAACTTCGTCGGCGACGGGCTGCGCGACGCGTATGATCCAAAAGGGAGAAGATAGATCGGGAAGACGGAATCACCATTCATCACTACTGGAAGTCGAGGGGACATGAGGTATTCCCGAAACGTTTGCCGACGTCAACGGTCCGTTTGACCCTCCCGGTCGACAATTGGTAGAATGCCGGTTGCCCCATGGGGGCAGCAGGGCCCGTTCGTCTAGCGGCCTAGGACACCGCCCTCTCAAGGCGGAGATCAGGGGTTCGAATCCCCTACGGGCTACCTGAAGAGCCGCTTCGTTTTTGCGAGGCGGTTTTTTGTGATCGCGATAGATGGGGGGAGATCGCAAACTCCCTGGGCGTTTCTTTCGGCGCAAACCTGATGGCATTTGGCTCGATGTTCCGTCATCAGTGGCAAGGGAAATGTCGCACATAATTTCTGAAACGACGGCGATGATGAATCGATCCGGCGTATACTGATGAGATAGATACGTTGTTCGATTGATTTCACGGTAACGCCGGGTTGCCCCCTGTGAACAATTGTTCGTGAGAGGAACCCTGAATGAGCTATCGCTACTGGCAGACTCGTGACGCTGTGTCCGGTGAATATCGAGACGTACAAGATCGCGATATTTCTGTTGTCCGTGAGCGCGCGAGCGAAATTGCGCGCACTGCCACGCATATTCGGATGCAGCAATCACCTGAACTCGATCGACAGTCGGTGTTCGTCGAAGCATTCAAGCAGGCCCTGGCCGGAGAAATCGCGGCCCTCAAGGCCTGACGAACCGCAGACCGTGTTCCCCTGAAGCTGACCTCATCGATATAGCTGGGCCGGCGTGTCCGAGTTTCGAGCTGGCCAAGCGGACCGCAGATTTGAATTCTCAATGGGATCGTTAGGTCTCCGCGGACACCGATACTCGCCAATCGATATCGTGTGTGCGGGTGCCTGTCGATTTCCATTCCGAAGTCATGAGCCAGTGACTTTGAGTCCGACAATTCCAAGGATGAGGATCATCAGAAAGAACATCCTTGGCCAGGTGAAGGGATCGCTGTACAGCGCAATGCCTGCTATCGTTGCGCCAGCCGCTCCAATGCCAACCCACACGGTGTAAGCGGTTCCCAGGGGGATGGTCTGAGTCGCTCTCGCCAGGAGAATCATGCTTCCAGCAAGTGCCGCAAGAAAGAATGCAGTGGGCAGCGGACGGGTGAGTCCTTCGGTCGACTTCAGCGTCGAAGCCCACGCGACCTCGAGCAAACCCGCAACAATTAGCAGAAGCCACGACATCAGCTCATCTCCTGAGCCCGTCTTTGCTCCAGCCGGTACGGGATTCCCTCGTCGGCGATGACACGTGATTGCGTCCATCAGGGTAGAGTCTACTATGCACGCACGTCGCCCTTGGTCACGCGTCCGAGGGATCGATTCGCGTGGTTTCGAATGGGTGCCCCCGGTTACTGTATCGATTCGAAGGCCTGTCCGAAGAGAGGAATCCAGCTCATGTTGACTACCCCACTGTGTTCGCTGCTCGGGATTCAGCATCCGATTTTCAATGCATCGATGTCGGAAACGGCAACCGGCCGACTCGCCGCTGCGGTGTCGAATGCGGGCGGGTTTGGCATGATTGGAGGAACTTCGTCCGGAGGTGCAGTCTGGCTTCGTGAACAGATTCGCGAGGCTCGAGCGCTGACTGAGAGACCGTTCGGCGTCGGCTTCATTTCCTGCTTTCCCGGA
>JBFWRO010000151.1:0-6788 GCA_050248865.1 Thermomicrobiales bacterium
CTGGCAATTGCATTGCCCGGCGGCAGGAGGACATCTCCCGCTCCATCCGGCAACGGTCATGGCGGACGGTACCCCGCAGCCTGGCACTGCCCCACGGTGTGATGTCGCTGGAGGACAACGATCGTCAGTCCGCTTCAGCGGACTTCGTTCTGTCAGCCTGGCAATTGCATTGCCGGGCGGCAGGAGGACATCTCCCGCTCGACCCGGCAATGGTCATGGCGGACGGTACCCTGCAGCCCGGCACTGCTGCCCGTTGTGATGTCGCAGGAGGACAAGGATCGTCAGTCCGCTTCAGCGGACTTCGTTCTGTCAGCCTGGCAATTGCATTGCCGGGCGACCAGCGGGTCAGATCCCTTCTCCCTTCAGTTCCCTCGCCGCCGGTTTGGGCGGATGCTGCGTGTCAAGGGTCGCCGTCCATTCCTCCATTGTCTCTCTTGCCTCTTGCCCTCGGCCCATTGCCCATTACCCTTCGTCCCCGTATCATCCCGCCATGAGCGACCTCACTGGCAAAACAGCACTCGTCACCGGCGCCTCACGCGGCATCGGTCGCGCCATCGCCGATGCCCTGGCCGGTGCGGGAGCAGCCGTCGCCGTCAATTACGCGTCCCGTGAAAACGACGCCCTGGCAGTCGTCAACACCATCGAAGCGCGGAGCGGCCGCGCCATCGCCGTACAGGCCGATGTCTCCAACGCCCAACAGGTCGAATCGATGGTCGATTACGTCGCCGCCAAGCTCGGTCCCGTCACGATCCTGGTCAACAATGCCGCGCTCACCGATACCCACAAACCCTGGACCGCCATCACCGAAGAGGAATGGGACCGGGTGATGGCCGTCAACCTGAAAAGCTGCTTTCTCACGCTCCGCGCGACCTATCCCGCCATGCGCCATGCCGGCTGGGGCCGCATCATCAATATCTCGTCAGTGACCTGGCTCCTCGGTCGTCCCAACCTTCTGCACTATGTCTCCTCCAAGGCGGGCATGGTCGGCTTCACCCGCACCCTCGCCCGCGAGATCGGACCGGACGGCATCACCGTCAATGCCATCACCCCGGGCGCGATTCAAACCGAAGCCGAGCTGGAGATGTTTCCCGAACAGGAGGAACTCGCCGTCCGCCTGAATGACCTGCAATCACTCCACCGGCGCGGTGTTCCGGACGACATCGCGGGCGCCGTCTGCTTTCTTGCCTCCGACGCCGCATCCTTTATGACAGGCCAGACCATCAATATCGATGGCGGCTGGGCAATGCACTGAGAACACTGGCCGTTGGGCACGAGACACGAGTGCTTGACTCGCCGCCCCTCCGCCTCAGAGAGCCGCGTACCCGATCGTGCCGGTGTTGACCACGGGTTCGCCAACTGTCGTGCTCACGGTATTGTTGGCCACGAAATCGGCAACGGCCTGATCGCCAGCCGCTTGCTGCTCAGCGGATTCCCAGATGTTGATCGCCACTCTGCCCGTCGGCGTCAGAATCCACGCATACATCACAAAACCGTCCATTCCCGTCATCAGCGGCAACAGTTCGTCCCGCGCCTGGGCGATCACCGCCTCGATATCGGCGCCCTCCGCGGTCTGCCGGTCGCGCACGGTCAGCTTATAGCCATGCAGAAATGGCGAGAGTTCGGTTACCGGCCGCTCGGTCATGCCGAAAATGCGCAGCGGCCCCTCCTGGGCCAATGGCGTTTCCACCGCGAAACGGGGATCGAGTCCGCCGACGAAATTCACCGCGGCCTCATTCGAAGCCACACCTGCCGCCTCGTCGGAAGTCAGGGTCATCGTGATCGACGCACTGGGATCGTCGTCGTGGAACGCGAAGAAGTAACTCGCGAAACCGGGGACCTCCTGGATCTCCGGCAAAAACCGGTGCATCACATGCGGATAGATCGCCTGATTCAATTCTGCCTCGGGCAGCGCTCGCACCCTGACAATAGCGTAGCCGGGAGCCTCCCGCTCCATCGCCTCTGGCGTTCCGGCCTCCTGAGCGAGACTGAGCGATCGTCCCGTCACCTGAACAGCACTCGCCAGTGCTAATCCACCCACCAGGGTTCGTCGCGAAAGTGTCACGTTTCTCCTCCTTCGGGATTGACTACTGACCGATAGAAAACCCGCTTCCCATCCTCTCACTTCGTTCGCGCCAGGTCTACTCCCCAGCACAGAATGTCACGATATCGGCCTCCCGGCTTACAATCTCCCGAATACGCGTTTCGCAACCAGGATGGACAAATGACGGCACCAGATCTCGATGTACAGCTTGATGACGAACGACCCTCCAGGCTCCCCGGCTGGATTCTTCCGGCCATACTCGCCGGACTCCTGATCGTCGTCTCCACCATTGCCGTCTGGCTCTGGCAGGACGCACGCACCCCCTCCTCGAGTTCTGCCGATGCCGGATTCGCCCGCGACATGACCGATCACCACGCCCAGGCGGTGGAAATGGCCATGATCGCCTGGCAACGCTCGGAAGATCCTGAGATCCGGCAGATCGCCTACGACATCGCCACATCCCAGCAAGCCCAGATCGGCATGATGCAGGGCTGGCTGATGGAATGGGACCTTTCCCTCGCGCGCGACGGCAACCCAATGGCCTGGGCCGAAGATGCCTCGGGTGACCACGACATGGAAAACATGGAAACCCCGGGCGACATGCCCGGCATGCTCACTCGCGATCAGATCGATCAGCTGCGCACCCTCGATCCCATCGAAATGGATGTCGCCTTTCTGCAACTGATGATCGAGCACCACGAAGGGGGCGTCGCGATGGCCGAGGCTGGTGTCGAGCTCGCCGACTCAGACGTCATGAACCGCCTCGCAGCGACGATTGTGACAGCGCAAACGGCCGAGATCGCCACCATGCAGGAGATGCTGGCCGAGCGGGAGTCGGCCTGACATGCGCGTTGCCCTCGCTGCCGATCACGCTGGATTTCCGCTCAAACAGCCGGTCATCGAGGCACTGCGCGAATGGGGCCATGAGCTCGCCGATCACGGCGCACATTCCACCGACCCGGTCGACTTTCCAGACATCGTTTTGCCAGTCTGCCGTGACGTCATCGCCGCTACGGCTGATCGCGGCGTGTTGCTGTGCGGCACCGGCATCGGTGCCTGCATGGCCGCCAACAAAGTGGCTGGTATTCGCGCCGCGCTCTGTCACGACATCCACACCGCCCATCAGTCCGTCGAACACGACGACGCCAACGTCCTCTGCCTCGGCGCCAAGATCGTCGGCGAATGGCTCGCGCTCGACCTGATCCGCGCGTTCCTCGACGCTCGCTTCGGCGGCGAGGAGCACTTCCAGCGCCGCATCGACAAAATGGCTGCTCTTGAAATTGATCGACTCGCTCGAGGGAATCTCGCGACGCAGTAGCGGCCCGGTTCGCGAGTTTCCACCTCTCCATGCGTGCGGCGACTCATTCGGTCGCCTTGCTGGATCATGCCTGAGGTCGGCCGCCACGACTCGGGTACCATGTCCGGATGCGTCGTGATCGCGCAAATCGATGGGGGAGAAACACTGTGGCCATACTTCTGACGAGGCATACTCGTCGCGGAATCACGCTGTTTGCGGCGCTTCTGCTCCTCCTGTCGATCGCGCCTCCAGGAGGGCTCTACCAGGCGAGGGCCTCGGTCCAGACGCCCTCCTCGCCGGCGCCGACGATTCCCGGCGAGCTCGTCCGCGCGGAGCCAATCCCGGATATCGGCGATCATCCGGCATGGCGCATCCTGTACACCTCTACCGGCCTGGACGGCTCGCTGACGCCGATCACCGGCGTCATCGCCGTGCCCGATAAACCCACTCCCGCCGTGGGTTTCCCGCTGTTGGCCGTTGCCCATCCCACCGCAGGGCTCGGCAGGCAATGCGCGCCTTCACTGCTTCTTCAGAGCAACAACTCGGTGATGGCCGATCTCTATCAGGAGACGCTCAGTCCCTTCCTCGATGAGGGCTTCGCTATCGTGATGTCCGACTACCAGGGTCTCGGCGCCGCAGGCGATCCTTCCTATTTGATAGGTCAGGTCGAAGGCGCGAACGTGCTCGATTCGATTCGCGCCGCGCACCAGTTCCCGGACGCAGCGCTTGCAGCCGAGGCGTTGCTGATCGGCCACTCGCAGGGAGGGCATGCTGCGGCATTCGCCCTGCAGCTTGCGCCCGACTACGCTCCCGAGTTGGTCATCGATGGCGCCGTGCTGGCCGCTCCCGCCCTCGATCCCGCCGGCATCTTCGCCGGTCTGACCGAAGACGATATTCCATCGGACACGACGTCCTTGATCCTCATGGTCATGTCTGCATGGTCGTCGACCTATCCTGATGCGTCTCTCGACCAGGTGACCACCCCAGCCGGCCAGGAGCTCATCGAGTCGAGCATCGCGAAGACCTGCTTGTTCGAAGCGGGACAGGCGGCGGCCGGTCACGTGCCATCCGACCTTTTCCTGCCCGGTGCATCAACTGCCTGGGCCGACCACTCCGCCCAGAACACACCCGCACCCGGCCCCTGGCCAGTGCCGGTTCTGATCGTTCATGGCACGGAGGACGAAGTCATCGACCCCGCATTGTCGCTTCGGTTCGTTGAGGGTCTTTGCGCCAGCGGCACGACGGTCGCATACCTCGAATATCCGGACACCGACCATTTCGGCGTTCTTTCCGCCGCCCGCGACGACATCCTCTCCTGGCTCAGCGATCGCGCCAACCGCCTCACCGCACCCAATAACTGCCCGCCGTAGCGGCAACGCATGCGTCGCCCTTCCCCTGAACACCGACCTCCCCAGACCACCACCACCGTACCGGCAACCCATACGTTGCCCTGCCCCTGAACATCGATCTCCCCCGACCACCCACACGTCATTCCCGATCCTGATATCCTCCGCAGGATTGGCCCGTTTCGCCCCGGAGAATACAGACGCCGGTGTCTCTGACAGGACGTCTCAGTTTCGGATTGCAACGCAATGCCGCCCTCCTCTTCTGGGCGATGTTTTTCCTGCAGGCCGCGTTCGGCACGTCTGACCGGTTCAAAACGCTCTATATCGAATCTCTCGGCGCCACACCGGCGCTGGTTGGGCTCCTCCTCGGCCTCGCGGAAGCAATCCGCCTCCTCTTTCTCGTCGCCTCCGGTCCACTCAGCGACCGGATTTCACCCAGAATCCTGATCAGCACCCGATGGCTCTCCGTCGTCAACGCCCTCTTCTTCCTCTTCGCCATGCATTGGGGGATGTTGATACCGGCATTCATCGCCCAGGCGGGTGCCAATCTGGCCTGGCCGTCCATTTCTCGCGTCATCGACGAGTCGGGAGATGAGGCCAGTCGCGGACGCCGATTCCTGCTGATTTACACCATCGGCCCGGGTGTCGCCCTGCTCATTGCCCCGCTCGTCGGCGCGGTGCTTGCCGAGGAATTCGGGCTTCGCTCCGTCTTTGTCATCCTGTTGGTGATGATCACGTTTTCGTCGGTCTTTTTCTCCAAAGTGCACCCCGCCCCGCTCCAGCCCCGCTCCGCCGGCGCCGGGTACATGGACGTCCTCCGCCACCGGCCGACTGGCTCGCTCTGCCTCCTGTCGATGTGCTCGATGTTCACCGCCTATCTGGCGCTGACCCTCGTTCCAAACTACCTGCACAACGAAAAGGACATTTCCCTCGGAATGATCGGCGCGTTTGGCTCGCTCGTGGCCGTGGGCAATATCACCGCCGGCATGATGCTCACCAAAGGCACGTGGACCAGTCAGTCCCTCAACGGGGCGCTGGCCACCATGCTCTTCTTTCCACCCGCCTTTGTCCTGATGATCGACGGCCGGAATGTGGTCACCGTAGCAGTTGCCTACGTCCTTATCGGTATCGCCTCGGTGTCTCAGCAGGCGATCTATGGCCCGCTCGGTGAGGTCACCCCGAGTCACCTTCGCACCCGCGCTTTCGCCACGCTCGAGGTTTCGAACGGCACGGGTTTGATGCTCTCCGGCTTTATCGCCGGGGCGCTCTATGCTTTCGCACCATCATTGCCCCTCTGGGTCGCGCTCTTTGGCTTCCTCGGCGTGATCCTGGCAACGCTCTGGCTACGCCGGTCACTGCAGGTTTGGCAAGCGAGTGGGAGGACCGCCTCGCCGGAGCCCGCGTGACCAGTGAACCGTGATGCATAATGGAGGAGTGCTGAACGAGCATTGGCCGACGCACATATGTGCACTGGCACGAAAATCGCATCCTGCCACCTGGCGCGAACAAAAAGGAGCAAACTATGGACAGTCTGAAGGACCGGTTCGACGACCTGAAAAGCAAAGTCGACGAGTGGGTCGACAAAGCCACCGATGAAGCCGGAAATCTGACCGAAGAGGCAAAAACGCACCTGGGCGATATCCGCAACAAGCTCGAGACCGAAATCAGCGAGTTGCGGTCGAAGGCCGAAGGCGCCACCGGCGACGCGAAGACCGACGCCGAGGCCAAGGTCGAAAAGGCCCAGGCCGAGCTCGACAAAGTCAACGCCAAGCTCGACGAGAAAGTCGCCGAGGTCAAGAGCGAGGCTGCGGACGCGAAGTCCAAGCTCTAGCTCAGACGCCCGCGTATCGGACGAACGCTCCCTGCTTCGGCGGGGAGCGTTCGCTGTTTCGCAGGGTCACTGCCCGGCTGGTATCCTCCCAATATGACCGAAACCCGTGGCAATCCAGAGCAACTGGCTGCCATCACGCACACCGAGGGCCCCCTTCGGATCATGGCCGGCGCGGGCACGGGGAAAACCTCGACATTGACGCAGCGCGTGGTTCACCTGATCACCAGCGGCCTCGCCCAGCCCTCGGAAATTCTGGCCCTCACCTTGACCAAC
>JBFWRO010000152.1:0-6734 GCA_050248865.1 Thermomicrobiales bacterium
GGTGGCGAATTCAGCGGCGAGCGCTGCCTGCTCTTCATCAGCATTCGAGTTGATCATGATGCCGGTCACACCGAGGAACGGAGACGCAGCGGCGTCACCAGCTTCGGTGATGGACGGGATGGGTGCGACGGCCACGTTCTCAGCACCCAGCGCTCCCTGGAAATCACCGAGCGCCCATGGGCCCTGGATGACCATCGCGGCTTTGCCGGTCTGGAAGAGGGAGTTGATGCCCGCGTCGTCGTTCTGCATGAAGTAGCCGGGTTTCTCGCTGGTTGTCTTCAGCCAGTTCAGGAACGCCACGGTCTCAGGCGAGTTCAGCGCCGACATGTTGTTCTCATCGAACAGCTGGGCGCCAAAACCGAAGAGAAATGCCGCCGAGTGGTAGAAGCCGGAGCGATGGGCCATGCCATACACGTCGGGATTGGCCGCAGTGACTGCCGCAGCGATTTCATCCATTTCAGCTGTCGTGGTCGGTGGCTCAGGAACGAGCGAGGTGTTGTAGTAGAGCGCCACGGCATCGAACCGCTCAGGCAGACCGTACGTCTGGCCATCGAACGTCATTGCGTCCACGGTCGACGGCACGTAGTTTGTCAGGAGGTCAGCATCGATATAGGGATCGATTGACTGGATTAGTTCAGACTGCGCCAGATCGCCCACCCAGTCGTGTGGTCCGATCAGCAGGTCTGGCCCGCCGCCGGTTGCGGATTCGGTCTGGTATTTGTTTCGCAGCTGGTCGAAAGGCACCGCCAACAGCTCGATTTCGACGTTGGGATAGGCCGCCTGCCACGCGGGCAGGAGATCGTTATTGAGGGTATCCGCCTCGGCCCCCGTCCAACTGTGCCAGAGGGTGAGCGATCCCGACAGCTCCTCATCCTGGGCAATAACATTGCCAGCTGCGGAGATCGTAAGGAGCAGTGCCAGCATCATCGCTGGAACTCGCAACCATCGTAACTTCACGTCGTTACTCCTTTCTCAAGAATTGCGGTCCGTCCCGCGTTACAACCATACACGACCGATGAGAGGATCAATCTCTGTCGCATACCGTATTGATACTCCCAGGAACGTTACAAGGATGTGACGATGAGGCGGATATCGTGACACTGTCACTCCCACTCCGCTGTTCGAACGCCGGCTCGGCGGACGGCCCGCTCGACCTGATCGATCGCTCGAAGGGTGTCCATTCGATCCACGTTTGCGGCGACGTTCACGCTGACGTGCAGGTCACGAGGCCCGGGTATCCCCAAACCGATCTCCGTCGCTCGTTGAACGAGCGGGTCCTCCCAGGGTCCTCCCTGTTCGGCGGCTCTGTCCGTCCGCAGATCGCGAATTGCCAGCGAAATCACTTCAGAAGCAATCAGATCGTGCGCCTGCACCAGCGCCACCGGCCCCCCTTTCCAGAGCTCGTCAACGGTGTACACGATGTCTGGAGGCCGGGCGAGCGCGATTTCAGCCGTCAGGCCTTCCCGTGCTCCCGTTATCCTGGCTCCGAGTCGATGCCGGGGTGACGCCAGTCTTGCCCAGACACCAATGCCATAATCGGGCCGGCGGCGTGGGTCCCCGCGGGCGTCGATGATTGCGATGACAGTTCGTGCGGTGGTCAGGGCTGTTGGCAGTCGCACTTCTCTCAGCCGCGGCGCCACTGACTCGGTGTCGACTCGGCTCCGGCGCCGGGGAACGATATCCGTCAACATTCGCGCCATGACTGACGACAGGTCGATCACTGCGGCATTCGTGATCCTGAGAGAGGCAGCGGAGAAATCTCCATCCGTGCCGGAAAGGACGAACGTCATCGGCCCGGGGGCGGTAGAGACGGTCGCCTCGATCGTAGACGCCATTAACGTCGCGATGTCTGTGGTGAGAGTGATGCGAAGAGGGGCGTTGCGAGTGTCCATGATACCTATGGTACGCATGTGATCGACTGAAGCTCTCGCGACCACGTGTCGTCCTAGTTTCTGAACCCCATTCTGGAGTACGCGAGAGAGCTAAGGGACACCGGAGCGTCGAACTTGAGGTTGTACAGGTCAGATACAAGCTTCGATCTTGCGCTCACCGCCGCACCCGTCGCGTGGGGCAGGGGCAGGTGGCCGAACGTCGACTGGATCGGAGGCTCGCTGATCTGGGCAGGCTGGGGCGAGGGTCATGACGTTTCAGTGCGCATTGTTAGCCAGGCGGCCGATGGCTCGCTGGCGATCGATGGCGCGAGTTCGGAGGCCGATGACCCGACGTGGCTCGACGCCGTGCTGGGGTTTACGGAGTCGATGCCTGCGTTCACTGAGCCGGCAATCGCAGCGCTGGCACGCGAGATGCCTGGTTTGCGCCCGTTTGCCAATGGCGATCTGTTCGATGGCGTCATCGGATCCATTGTCGGGCAGAGTATTTCGGTGGCGGCGGCGGCAACGACGGAGAGTCGACTGGCCCGGCTCGTCCATCCCGGAATCGACGTTGGCGGAAGGACATTTTTCCCTTTCCCTCGTCCTCACGATCTGGCCGCGCTGTCTGTCGAAACAATACGCAGCACCGGGGTGACGTGGAGACGCGCGGAAGCGATAGCCGCGATTGCCCGCCTGGCTGTTGATGGCGACTTCCCGCTCGATGCGACCAGACAGTCCGAGGCGGACTCGCTGCGGATGTTTCTGCGATCACTCCCCCTGGTTGGACCGTGGACGGCCGAGAGCGCATTACTGTGGGGTCTGGGCCACCCGGACATCCATCCAACCGGCGATGTCGCGTTGCTGAGAGCCGCACGGGCGTACTACCAACACCCGGAGATGACGATGAAGGATCTCGACACCCTGGCCGCGGCCTGGGCGCCGGGCCGATCGTGGGCCGCCCGTCTGTTATGGACCCGCCTGCTCGGTTCAGCGCCGCTTCCTCGAGCGATTTTGCCAAACTGACAATCAGACACCTATACTCCGGCGATTCTGCAGTTTTCGCGCCCCGTTCCGGCGATCGTCTCTGGACCGATGAATGCTTCCAGTCGACCTCACCCAACTGATCGAGACCGTCGGCTACATCGGGATTTTTCTGATCATCTTCGCCGAAACCGGCCTGCTGATCGGATTCTTTCTTCCTGGAGACAGCCTCCTCTTCACCGCCGGTTTCATCGCCTCACAGGACGTTCTCAATATCTGGGTGCTGATCGCCGTCTGCTTTGTGGCCGCGGTCACTGGCGATGCCGTCGGCTATACCTTTGGCAGCCGGGTCGGCCGGAGTCTCTTCGCCAAGCCTCAATCACGTTTTTTCAACCCCGACAACCTGATTCGGGCCGAGGCGTTTATGGAGAAACATGGCGGCATCTCGGTGATCATGGCCCGGTTCGTGCCCTTTGCGCGCACCTTTGTGCCAGTGGTGGCCGGAGTCAGCGCGATGCGCTACCGGCAGTTTTTTGTCTTTAACGTCACTGGCGCGCTGCTTTGGGCAGTGGGGCTGCCGCTGGCCGGGTATTACCTGGGGTCGAGCATCCCCAATCTCGAGCACTACCTGATTCCGGCGGTGATCATCGTACTCCTGGTGGCCGCAGTGCCTTCCGCAATTCACGTATTGAAGGAGCGCGGCAAGAACGTTCAGCCGGGCACCATTATCGGCGCCGAGAAACCGAGCGAGAGCATCGACTGATCTCGAAGGTGTGAGCGTCCGATGTGACCAGCGTACGCCGAGTGGCGCCCGCTGGTCGATCGAACCGGAGCCTGGACGTCAGTCGGCCACCATCGGCAAGCTGGCCAGTGCGGCATCGACTTCGGCCTGTGGATACTCGTAATCCCGCAAATCGCCGGCGAGATACCGATCGTAGGCCGAGAGATCAAAATGGCCATGTCCGCAGAGTCCGAAGAGGATCGTTTTCGCCTCTCCGGCCTCGCGAGCAGCCAGCGCCTCGTCGATGGCAACGCGAATCGCATGGGTTGGTTCGGGCGCGGGAATGATTCCCTCCGAACGCGCGAAGGTGATCGCCGCTTCGAAAGCGGCACGCTGTTTGATGGCGCGCGCTTCGATCGCTCCGAGCTCATACAGGTGGCTGACCAGCGGAGCCATGCCGTGATAACGCAATCCACCCGCGTGAATGCCTGCTGGCACGAAGGTATGGCCCAGGGTATGCATCTTGACCAGCGGCGTCATGCCGGCGGTGTCGCCAAAGTCGTATGCGTATGTGCCGCGGGTCAGCGACGGGCAGGCTGCCGGCTCGCAGGCGATGATGCGGGTTGCGGCGCCATCGAACTTTTCCTTCATGAAGGGCAGGACGAGTCCGGCGAAGTTCGAGCCTCCACCGGTGCAGGCCACGATCACGTCGGGCCATGCGTCGGCCATTTCCAGCTGTTGTCGTGCCTCCAGGCCGATCACGGTCTGATGCATGAGGACATGGTTGAGCACCGAGCCGAGCGAATACTTTGTCCCAGGTGTTGTCGCGGCATCCTCGACCGCCTCGGATATGGCAATGCCGAGCGAGCCGGTGGAATCGGGGTCTTGCTCGAGAATAGCCCGGCCAGCATTTGTTTCAGGGCTCGGACTGGCAACGCACTCAGCGCCCCAGGTCTGCATCATGATCCGCCGGTATGGCTTCTGATCGTAGCTAATCCGCACCATGTAGACCTTCAGGTCGAGACCGAATTTCGCACAGGCCATCGCCAGCGAACTGCCCCACTGGCCCGCGCCCGTTTCCGTGGAAAGGCGGGTGACGCCTTCCTGCTTGTTGTAATAGGCCTGCGGGACCGCGGTATTCGGTTTGTGGCTGCCCGACGGCGAAACGCCCTCGTACTTGTACAGAATCTTGATGTTCGCGGGGAGATCGAGCGCCTTTTCAAGCGCGTGAGCACGATAGAGCGGAGTGGGTCGCCAGAGTCGGTAGACATCGAGGACCGGATCGGGGATTTCGATATCTCGGTCCTGACTCACTTCCTGTTTGATCACTTCCATGGGAAAGAGCGGCGCGAGGTCGTCCGGCCCGACAGGCTGGTGGGTGCCGGGATGGAGAACTGGAGGCAGCGGCGATGGCAGATCGGGCTGCACGTTGTACCAGCTGCGGGGGATGTCGTGCTCGGTCAGCACAAATTTCGTCTGATCGCTCATGCGTACTCCTTTGACCCTCTCGTCGACGTTTCGCTGCGGAAACGCGCCTGTGCACGTGAAGCGTACGCAAAAGTGGCACTACGTGCAGTAGATGGAGCCAGCGGCTGGACAGACTGACACACCACCCTCCGTAAAGAGAGGGTCTGATAGTGACATAACGCTGGATGGAGCCGCGTTCGGACGCCCTGCTCAGAGGAGTGCTCGAACTCGGATTTGCGCAGGGTCAGGTTGCCGTTCAGTGACCCATGGACACGCGTTGTCAGCCCGGCTGAGATGTGCAAGAATCAGCCTCGGGTCCCCGCAGGATCGTCACCCTTGGAACGCTCGCGCCGAATTCTTGAGTTCGGCGCTAAGGGTTTCGTGCGCCCACCCGCATTGGCTGAGCTGAGCGTTGGGTGTGAACAATCCGAGGTGGGAAGTGGGGCAACAGCTGGATCACAGCGCGGAGCCATTCGGGCCGCCGATGCTGGCGGCGGTGGGTGTGGGATTCAAGGGACACCGGCGGACTTCAGAGATCGAGCTGCCGCCCCCCGTGCAAAAGCGACTCGGTCTGCCGCATCACCTTACTCGTCCGCTCGACGCCATCGACTTCGCCCATCCAACCGAACAGGACCTGGCCAGAGTGTTCTCGTATTTTCGGGTGAACTGGGTTTATGAGCCCACGACCTTTCATCTCGAAGTGGACGACGCTGGCCGCCCGACCGAGCAAGTTTGCCCAGATTTCTATCTGCCGGATCACGACATGTACGTCGAGCTGACGACGATGCGCCAAAAGCTGGTGACGCGGAAGAACCGCAAGATTCGCAGGCTCAAGGAAGCGTTTCCTTCTCTGCGAATCAAGCTTCTGTATCGCAAGGATTACGACCTGCTGATGGGTTCGCTCTTCGGTTCGGATGGAGAGGGACAGGCGCTTCCCGGGAAGCCGGTCGTTTCTGAGCGCCAGCTCGAGCAGCGCATCCGGGCGCTGGCCGGAGAGATCGCCAGCTCGGGTGTTGCGAGGCGGCGCTATCCCCAATGGGGGCGACCTGGGGCCTCCCCTCCTGAAAGTGCGGATCAGCTGCAACGAGCGGATGAGTCAGCGTCCGACCTCTGGGGTGACGTCGAGCGTCCGTTCGACGATTTGTGCCTGGTTGGACTCGGAAATGACTCGATCCCTTTTCTCACGGCGCTCGAATTCGAGCTCAAACTGGTGGGGTTGATGCCCGTGGTCGACGTGATGACGCTCTCCCAACCGGAATCGGCAAAAGCGACCGAGCGGGTCGGTATCGAGCGAAAGCCATCGCTCGATACAGCGGGACGGGACATCGTGCTGGTTACCGGGATCGTCAGCACGGGGCTCAGCGCCGCCTTTGCGGCGGACTGGCTGTGCCGCCAGGGAGCGCGAAGTGTGCGCATCTGCACGCTCTTCGATCGGTCGGAAGCACGAATTCTGGACGTGCCGATTAGCTGGGCAGGATTCGCGGCGCCCCACGAGGTTCTGGTTGGCTATGGCATCGCCTACCAGCACCTGTATCACGACCTGCCGTCAGTGGCAGCGCTGAAATCGTCATCCCGCGCCAGAAGTCGCATTGCCACGTCCGGCATTGCCCTCGAGAGTCCGTGACGATTGGCCGGTTCGCTACTCATCGAGATCAGCCGTTCTTCTGGTGGGGGTCACGTCCACCGCCAGATCC
>JBFWRO010000153.1:0-6669 GCA_050248865.1 Thermomicrobiales bacterium
ACGTGCCGATCGAACCATTCGCGTACGTCATGTGAGCAGCGCGAGTTGGATGCTTCGGATCTCCTCGTCCGACCGCTGAAACTGCGACCACCTCCCCGTTGATCCAGCGCATCAGGTCGATCACATGATTGGTCGATCCCATATGCGTCGAAGCCTCGATCACCTCGGGATCGCCAAGATCACCGGAATCAACCAGGTCTTTGAGCCTCTTGACGTTCTCGGACTGTCGCAAATTGAAATTAATGCCGAATTTTGTGCCTTGCTTCTTCCACTCTTCGATGATGGGATGAAGCTGCGGAACGTCTGACAGCTGGATGTTGTATTGCCCGTTTGCACCGGCGAGCGGCTTCTCAGTGAAGACGTGCTTTCCGGCTTGCAGACAGGTGAGCAACAACGGGGGACGAGGACCCTCGCTCGTTACTACGTCGACAACATCGAGTTCGACAGAGTCCAGCATCTTCCTGACATCATAGAATGCAGACGTCCCGAACTCCCTGGCTAGCGAATCTGCGCTCTCTTGAACTACATCGCAGACGGCGACGATCTCCACATCGTCGATCTCCTGCCAGCCCGGACCGTGGTGATGTCGAGCGATGGGACCGCAACCAACCAGGCCTATTCGCATTCCCTGCCTCCCTCCCTGCCGTAACGTGAAATGCAGATTCATGTTTCAATTCCGTCAGAATAGTGGAGTGCTCGAAACGTGTCAAACCCGAATCTCAGGTGAGTTCAACTTCAGCAGATTTGTGGGTGCTTGACCTGCCACCTGGCTTGGACATAGACTGAGCGCCAAACACGAAACGGTAGTTCATGTTTCGAAAGTGAGGAAGAAGATCAGAGTCGATTGCCACACCCACTGGGTTCAGCCGCGACACTTCACACCCGAAGCGGCGAAAAGCTGGACGGTCGGCAAAGAGGTTTCCCCCTGGCCCGAGACGACCCAGGCTGACTATGAGCATGCCTTGCAAAACTGGGATGCATCGATCGTTTTCGGTATCTCTGCGCCACAGGGCGGTGTGCACGTACCTAATGAGGAAGTTGCTTCTTTCGTAGCAGAATCACCAGGCACGAGAATTGGATTCATGGCGATTGACCCAGCGGCTCAGGGCGCGCTGGAGGAAGTCAAGCGGGGCTATCATGAGCTCGGATTGCGGGGAATCAAGCTCTATCCCGTTCTGGCAGGTTTCGAGGCCAGCGATCCCGCTCTAGGCCCGTTTTACGCGCTCGCTGAACAACTCGGTTTGCCAATTCTCTGGCATATGGGGGCTACACCGGTCTCTACCGGCAGGCTGCGTTTGAGCCATCCGCTGCTGCTCGACGACGTCGCTGTTGAGTTCCCCAGACTCCGAATGGTCATAGCGCATCTGGGACACCCGTGGCAGCGTGACGCCGCCCTTGTCGTCAGGAAAAACCCCCATGTGTATGCAGACATTTCGGGACTCTGGTTCAGACCTGTGCAAGGGTACGAGGCACTGATCATTGCTGAAGAGTGGGGGATTACCGACAAGCTGCTCTTTGGATCTGACTATCCGCTGTGGACTCCCGACGATGCCGTGCAATCGCTGAGAGATCTTGGCTCCCGCGCGGGAGTTACCGGACAGTCGCGATTTGATGATGAGTACTTCGGTCACATGTTCGATCGGGACACGTTGACGCTTCTTGGCCTCGACGGCTGAAACCCATTCGAAAGGTTACGTGGATGGCACATTCTGTTCGCTCTGACCGGTCTGCACTCCTGGGAGATGATTCGCGATCGCTGTTCGAGGAAGCCAAGCGTGTAACCCCTGGTGGTGTCAATACGACTATTCGCCAGGTCGGGATGCCGCTCGTGTTCACCGAATCGCACGGGTCCTACATCACGGATGCAGACGGAAAGCGCTACCTCGACTACCACGCAGCATTTGGCGCCATCGTGCTTGGCCACAACGACGCCAGAGTGAACGAGGCAGCAAACGAGACAATGCAGCACCTCGATCTAGTCGGTGTCGGCACGACGCGGCAGGAAATCGAATTAGCCGCAAAAGTGATCGAGCACGTTCCTTCGGCCGAGAAGGTGCACCTCTGTGTCACTGGCACAGAAGCAACGTTTCACGCCATAAGGGTTTCCCGTGCATTCACCGGCAGGTCAAAGATCGTCAAATTTCAGGGGTGTTTTCATGGCGGGCATGACTACCTACTCATGAATGTGATCAGCCAGCCGGACAAGATCGGTCAGCGTGATCCTGGCTCTGCCGGGATGCTGCCGGACACCATCGCCGAGACATTGATTGCAGATTTCAATGACCTAGATGGCGTGCAGAAGCTTTTCGATAACTATCCAGATCAGATCGCAGCGGTGATTCTCGAGCCAATCCCTCACAACATTGGCTGCGTTCTTCCGATGCCTGGATTCCTAAAAGGGTTGCGAGAACTGACCAGCGAACGCGGTGCAGTGCTGATCTTCGATGAAGTGATTACTGGTTTCCGCCACGGTCTGGGTGGGATTCAGAGCGCGTCTGGGGTCACGCCTGACCTGACAACGCTGGGAAAGGCGATGGCCAACGGTTTTCCCATTGCCGCTCTGGCAGGCGGGCAGGAAATCATGGAGCGCTTTGCCACGGCTGGCGGCGATGTCTTTTTTGCCGGAACGTACAACGCCCACCCGTTTTGCACAGCGGCCGCGTTGGCCACGATCGACATGCTCGAATCCGACAATGTCTTTGACCACACTTTTGCATTGGGCGAGCAACTCCGCGCCGATCTCGGGGACATTATCGAACGGGTCGGAATTCCAGCCCAGGTCCATGGCTACGGCTCTGTTTTCTGTGTCTATTTTCTCGATCCGGGCCATCCCGTTCGCAACTACACGGATCTTCTTAAGAATGACAATGAACGTTACATCCGTTTCCACCGCGGAATGGTCGAAAGGGGAGTGTTCATGTTGCCGCTAACACTCAAGCGCAACCACATCAGCGCCAGTCACACGGCGGAGGATGTGGCAAAAACACTCGAGTCCGCCGAATCGACATTGAGGGAGATCGCACGATCCTAACGACGTGAAAGGCCAGCACGCGGGATGAAGATAACAGCGCTCGAACCCATTCTTCTGACGGCGCCCCTCGGATCGGGATCGGTAACCTGGTCCGGCGGAACGCTTACCAAAGTTAATCTCACTCTAGTGCGCGTGCACACCGATGAAGGAATCACCGGACTCGGTGAAACTTACGGTGGTCTCTTCGCTCCTTTGACGGCAAAAGCAATTTTCGAGCACTTCGCCTCGCTGGCTGTCGGACAGGATGCTGCCAATATCACAGGCATCTGGCAGCGTCTGTGGGCCGGAAGCATGTTCTGGGGTCGCAGCGGCATGGCAGTGAGCGTGCTCAGTGCCATCGAGATGGCCCTCTGGGACATCAATGGAAAAGCGCTCGGCGTGCCGGCATGGCGTCTCATCGGCGGTCTTGCTCACGAATCGATTCCGGTCTACGCGTCTGGGGGGCTTGACCAATCGTCAGCCGATTTTCAGCGGGAGCTCACCGGATATGCTGAGGAAGGATTTGGGGCAATCAAGTTCCGCATTGGTCATGGGGCGAGCCAAGACGGAGCGAAGGCCGAGCTCGCTCGCAAGACCATGGGCGATGATTTCACCCTGATGTGTGACGCTGTCCAGGGACACAATCCCAATCCGTGGCGAGCCGCAGACGCCATTGCGGTTGCCGATGCTCTTGCGGATTATGGACTTGCCTGGTTCGAGGAACCGTGTTCAGCGACAGACTATGCGGGATACGCCGCAGTGCGGGCCAAGGCGAGAATGCCAATCGCCGGAGGTGAGAGCTCAGTGACCATTCACGAGTTCAAGCACTTCTTCGATCGTGGCGCTCTGGACATCGCTCAACCGGATGCCGGTCATGCCGGTGGGATGTGGGAGTACTTGCGTATTGCCAACCTTGCCGATGCGTTCGGTGTGCGAGTCGTGCCTCACGCATGGGGGTCAGGTCCGTTAATTATGGCGAATCTTCATTGCGCTTTCGCCAATCCGGCCACTTTCATGTTCGAGTTCCCAACGATTCACAATCCACTTCGACTGGAGCTCCTAGTGGAGCCGCTGGTCATGACCAACGGGATCGTGACACCTCCTACGGCGCCGGGTCTCGGCGTGGATCTGCCCGACAGCCTCATCGAACGCTATCCATTCGAGCCAGGAACAGAAGTACGGATGGTCTCGACACGATAGCCGAATGTTGAGGCAGGCATCGAAGTGGTCCAAGCGGTCAAGTACTATCGTGCTTTGTTGCAGTTAGCAAGCAAGCACGTGATACAAGGACGGGGCTACGATGGCGGCGCAGAGGGCAGGGTCAGGAGAAGCAACGTATCAGGTTCGCGCACTGGAGCGGGGTTTACAGGTGCTCGTGGCCCTGTCTACCGAACTGCCACAAGCGTCGCTCCAAGATCTCCACACATATACGGGACTGAACAAGGCCACTCTTCTTCGTCTTATTGACGTCCTGCTCAGAATGGAATTCATCGAGCAGGACATCGAATCGGGAGACTATCACCTTGGCATTCGCGCATTTGAGGTTGGAATGGCCTACCTGCCGTCTTTGCCAATTGAACAGATAGCTCAGCCGTATCTGCGCCAGTTGATGGAGGCGACTGATCTTACTGCCAATCTGGGGGTGTTAGCCGGTCACGACGTCGTTCATGTGGGGACTATCGCGCCAGAGAGATCCTTGCGATTTCATATCCGCGTCGGATTCAGAGACTCACTCCACTGGACCGCACTTGGCAAAGTTCTCGCCTCGGGTATGCCTGAATCGCAGCTCCAGGAGTTCCTGAGTACACATCACTTTGCGAAGCGCACTGACCGAACGATCACAAGTCCGGATGACTTTCGCTCAGAACTCGAGCGGGTCAAATCCGAAGGGCTCGCGTATGACATTGAGGAGGGTTCGGCGGGGCTATCCTGTATGGCGGCGCCAATCCGCAACGCGGGTGGACAAATCATTGCCGCAATCAGCATTTCCGGTCTAGCGTACGAGATCAATGACGATACACGTCCTCAACTCGAGGCGGCCCTGAAGCAGTGTGCCCAGGAGATATCTCATCGCTTTGGTTACCGGCCCATTGAGGAACCGGTATCGGATAGCTCTGATTCGCCGGGAGCAATCATGCCAGCCGGAAAACGCTCGAGAAGCGCTGGATCGTGCTGAGGCAGCAGGATTCCACCCTCACGAACCTCCAATCGGGCTCGATCGCGGGCTCGGTACCAGTCGTCCAGTGCCTCCGGCCCTCCTATTGGAATATTCTGTTCAATGTTTTCGAACATGAAAGCTGGCTCGAAGATCACGATACGACCGAGCTCAGTGGAAAGCGAGACAGCTGTTGAGCTTCGCCGATGACAGCCTGTCCAGAATGTCCTGATGCCAGGAATTGGTTCTGACTCGTTGTCGAGCAGGTTTACCGAGTCCCAACGATCGATTAACCAGTGCACCGTGTCGGGCGTGAAGAAAACATTTCTGGCGAAAGGGTGCGGAAGCTCCGGTCGCCAGTAGTCCATCCACCCCCGGGACGAGAGGTGTATCTTTGCGTTGGGAAACGACATCAAGCCCCCGGTCGAGTGGAGCACGAAACTTGTGACGATGACGTCTGTCACGTGTTCGAGTTCGATACCGACTGACTGGAGTGCGGCTCCGGCATGAACGACCTCGCGATAGGTTGATTGCTCCCCAAGTTTTCTGACGTTGTTCTGGAGGGTTTCGAGCTCGGGGCCCAGAGGGAATCCGGTGTCAATGACGACCGTTCGCGATTGACTCTGGGCGATCCAGATGTAGAACGCAAAGGGAACCCAATCGGTCCACCTGTCCTGATAGAACACGTGAGGTCCTGGGGCATTTGTCGAGGCGACAAGGATGGCCCGAAGCCGATAGTTGTGATCGGTAGTGCTGTTCGACATTCTTCCCTATCCCCAAGCTGTTTTCAAAGTGCCACCTCGATTGTGGTCCAGACGGCTGGATGTCCACGGTCGCCAGTGTAGCGACTACCTTGACGCTTCATCCGATGAAATCATTGAGAACGGCTTGTCGGCCACTATCAGGCGGCGGACATAGCAACCTTTCAGCGCTGGGGCTTGGTCCGCATGTTTATGCCCAATCAGCTTGGGTGCGATCAAGGTGCGCCATCATCGTGCTGCTAGCAAGTTCGGCGTTGCCGGTTTCAACTGCCTGGAGCAGTGTGAGATGCTCAGGACCAAGTGCATGTAGGTTTCCACGTTCTGTGATTCGTTTGATGCCTGGCAGTTGCGTCTGGTCTCTCAGTTCGCCGACGAGACGAGTCAAGCGACCGTTCCCGAGTCCGTCAATGAGTGCGAGGTGAAACCGGCGATCAAGAGCGAGAAAGCGCAACAAGTCGCCACTGTCGGCCGCATTCTGCAGTTCCTCATAGATCTCCCGGGCCGATTCCAATGCGTCAACTGGCGTCGGCCTAACGATTGCCAGTTTTTCCATTGCGGGCACCTCGAGCAGGCGTCGGATGCCGATGATTTCGGCCAAGTCTGAGGACGTGTGGGGCTGGACGCGAAAACCGCGGTTGCGATCCATCACAAGAATTTCCTGTTGAGAGAGCAGCAACAGCGCCTCACGAATTGGTGTGCGAGAGACTCCAAGAAGGGTGGCGAACTGATGCACTGAATACAGG
>JBFWRO010000154.1:0-6631 GCA_050248865.1 Thermomicrobiales bacterium
GCTATAGCCGGGTCACCTATAGCGGCACCACCGGCTGGGTGGCGAGCACCTACCTTGGCTCGGGATCGGGATCCTCGTCCTCTTCGGGTTCGTCGACCGGGACGAGCAGCGCGACGGGCACCGGGACCGTCATCGACGGCGCTCTGAATTTGCGATCTGGTCCTGGGTCCAGCTACGGCGTGATTCTGGTGATGCCGGGCAATGCGACTGTGACACTGGTGGGTCTCACCCAAAACAGCTATGTGCAAGTGACCTACAACGGCACGACCGGCTGGGCCTCGTCGCAATATCTTCGCGTTGGAGGATCGTCATCGTCCGGTGCGTCGACGAGTGGGGGGAGCACTGCCACGGTCATCGATGGCGCCCTGAACCTCAGATCAAGCGCCTCGACTGGCGCAGCTGTTCTTCTTGTGATGCCCGGCGGCGCTCAGGTCACGCTGCTTGGTCAGACGCAGAATGGGTTTACGCAGGTTTCGTACAACGGGACGACCGGTTGGGCATACAGCGCGTATTTACAATGACGCCTGCTTGATTGGCCGATTTGATTCTGACCAAAGTGATCCCGGAGAGTCAACTTCACGACACTCCGGGGTTACTTCTTCAGCCTCACGGGCATGCGGTCGAGAATGCGGACCTGGCGTCCGCTCACGCGGAAATGCTGCTGCGCGACAGTCCTGCGCGAGGTCGTCGCTCATGGCTGAGGGAGAGCGAACCCCGCGAAGCCCGATGCCTGCGGTCTAGGCATGGCAGGAGCCTAGCGGACACCTGACGCTACGAGGCGTCACCACCCTAGATTCAAGGGCCAAAGCGCCGGGGCGCTCGAAGGGCGTTTCTGATTCTCATGTTTGACATTGAGTCACGTCATCATTAGAGTGTACGTACAGTCTATCGCCGTGTTCTTTCCCGCGACCAGGCCGAGTTCGCCTCGAGGGAAAGGGGATCGGCGGTGGAGTCTCTGACATTCCGGCAATGCTGGAGTCACCTCTTCTGCGGGCGCCGTTTGCAGGCGGTCACCGTGATTGCCGTCATCGCCGGACTCGTGGCGCCGTCTGGAGCGGGGCTGGCTGCTCCCCAACCGCCACACCAGGAGATCCCGGCACGGGCCGTTGCACTTGGCGGCGGCTCGTATCGGGTTACTGCTTCGGTTTTTGCGGAGGGAACCGATGGTCAGGTCGGCACACAAACTTCGAGCGGACACTGGATTCAACCCAACGACAATCTCGTTGCGCTGCCTGGCTGCACTGAATCCTCATGTCCGTGGGTGCCGCTTGGCACCGGAACGGAAGGAACGTATGGTCCCCAGACCACATGCGCCGAGGACGACGGTCTCTGCTGGGTGAAAATCGTCAGCGACACGACCGGACGGTGCGCGGTCGCTCCGGTACACGATCGCGGTCCGCTTTTTGTCCGCGACAACTGGTGGGCGCCGATGAATCAGCGGGAATACAACGTTCCGCAAGGCATTCCGGCCGCCGAATACGCCCGCGACGGTATCAACCTCGGTTTTGGACGCGGGATCAGCGATGCCGGTCACGACATTCAAAATATCTATCGCTATGCGGCTGGCATCGACCTGGCCGGGGGCACCTGGAAGGCGCTCGGATTGGCGGTTTCCGCCGGCGTCGCGAACGTTACGGTGACGATGCTCTGGCAGGCCGGGATCGATCACGACAACGCCTGCTCGGGATCCCCGGCTTCGAGCTCCGGTCCGACCGGCACGGTCTTCGGCGGAGGATTACATCTCCGCAGCGGTCCAGGCTTGGACAGCCCTGTCATGACGACCATGCCCAACGGCGCCCAGGTGACCGTTACTGGCCAATCGGTCGGCGGATTTCTCTCGATCTCCTGGCAGGGGCGCAGCGGATGGGCTTCCGCAGCATACATCGATCTGCCGGGACCTTCGGCCAGTGCCGGAGCCTCGGCAACGGTTGCCGACGGACCGCTGAACATGCGATCCAGCGCTTCGACCAATGCCAGCATCCTCAAATCGGTTCCGGACGGTGCGGTTGTCACTCTGACTGGCGAATCGGCCGGCGGCTTTTTGAGGGGGGCGCATCAGGGCACAACCGGATGGCTCTTCGCGGCATACCTGAGCGGCGGTGGCGAAGCAGGAACGAACGCCGGATCGACCGCCAGCGTTATCGACGGCGCGCTCAACCTCCGGTCGGCGGCGTCGACGACCGCCGCCGTATTGCGGGTCATGCCCGACGGAGCCGCGGTGACGCTGTTGGGGTCGAGTGCAAATGGTTTTCACCGGATTTCTTATCAGGGGGTTACCGGCTGGGCGTGGAGCGCGTACCTTTCGACCAACGGGAGCTCTGCCTCATCGGCGGGAACCGCTCGCGTCATCGACGGCGCCTTGAACCTGCGGACATCAGCATCGACAAATTCGGGAGTCTTGCGCATCATGCCTGACGGCGCCAGCGTCACACTACTTGGCCAAACGTCGAATGGCTTCACCCTCGTGTCGTATCAGGGAATGCGGGGCTGGGCGTACGCGCTGTATCTGTCGTCAGGCGGAGGCAGGAGAACAGTGTTCGACGGCGCGTTGAATCTGCGGGACTCGCCCTCGACCAGCTCGACAGTGCTGCGTGTCATGCCGAATGGCGCAGTGGTCAGCATGCTCGGAGATACGGAGAATGGTTTTGCGAAAGTCACGTGGGATGGCGTGACGGGATGGGCGTATGCGACTTATTTGCAGTAGGTTCGCACCGCAATCGGAGCGTGCCTACAGGTCCCAGCTCCGAGTTCGTTTAACTACGTAGCAGCAGATTTCTGGTAAGCGAGAAAAGCGGCTTTCTCGTCATCGGTCCACCCATCAAGAGGAGGCCAATACGTTACCGACCAAGTGACACTTTGGGCATCAAGCCTGTCACGGAGTTGAAATCTCCTTAGGCTTGCCTCTGAAAGGATCCTGTCGAAGAAGCCAAGTACATGAGCGTACCGAAGTCCGTAATCTGCTTTTATTTCTGCATCCGCGAAACTCGGGTAACCGGTAAGCTGAAATGCTTCATTGATTTTCCCAACGCGATACGATGGATACTGCTCAATACCCATCGCAGAATGAAGAACCAGCGCTGGCTCAGCCAAAGCGCTACGCTTCAACGCACTGGGAATATTCTCCAGAAATCCATCAATGCGTTCTGAAGGAAACAATAAAGGGTTCCACAGGGATCGGAGACCCGCTGCCAAAGAACTCGATTCCGATTCCACCCAACGACCAAATTCCATGATGGCGAATCGATTGCAGAGATTGACGCCAAGGGGACTTTTCACGTGCTCCAGCCAATCGGAACTCCCCGATTCGAACAATTGACGTACATTCGCCGCCTTCTCCGCTGATTTCAACTTATAGGTGCGTTCGTTTGCGTCGAAATCATCGAGATCCTTATAGAACCTCGAGGCCCAGTAGACGAACGTGTCCCATCGTGTTGCCATTCTTGTCACCTCTGGTCTTTGAAATGGATGCTGACCGGCTGTCCTACTCCCACTCGATGGTGGCCGGGGGTTTCGAGGAGATGTCGTAGACGACCCGGTTGATACCGCGGACTTCATTGACGATGCGGTTGCTCATGACGGCCAGCACGTCGTACGGGATGCGGGCCCAGTCGGCGGTCATAGCGTCCTGGCTGGCCACCGCGCGAATCGCGCAGACCTTTGCGTAGGTCCGGTAGTCGCCCATCACGCCTGTCGAGTGCACAGGCAGCAACACCGCAATGAATTGCCAGATTTCGCGTGCCAGGCCAGCAGCTTCGATTTCCTCGCGTACAATCGCATCCGCTCGCCGGAGGAGCTCGAGATCCTCATCGGTTACGGCCCCGAGGAGCCGTACCGCCAATCCCGGACCGGGAAATGGCTGCCGCCAGACGACCTCATCCGGCAAACCCAGCGTGTGCCCCACCGCTCGCACTTCGTCCTTGAACAGGAACTTCAATGGCTCGAGCAATTCGAATTGCAGATCCTCCGGCAGCCCACCAACGTTGTGGTGGGTTTTGATTTTGGCAGCAGCCTTCGTATCAGCGGTGGTGCTCTCGATGACATCCGGGTAGAGCGTACCTTGCGCCAGAATCTCGAACGGACCGTGGGTGGCCGCTTCTCGCTCGAAAACGCGGACGAACTCGTCGCCGATGATTTTGCGTTTCTCTTCCGGATCGGTCACTCCCGCCAGACGACCGAGGAATCCATCTCCGGCATCGGCGTAGACCAGCTGCATGCCAAAATTGCGGGCGAAGACCTCCTGCACCAGTTCTGGCTCCCCTTGACGGAGGAGTCCGTTGTTGACGAACACCGGCGTCAGCTGATCACCAATCGCCCGGTGGATCAGCGCCGCAGCGACGGATGAATCGACCCCGCCGCTCAGTGCCAGCAGGACTCTCCGGTTACCAACCTTCTCGCGAATGTCGGTGATGGTGGCATCGACAAACGATTCCGGCGTCCAGTTCTGGCGAGCACCGCAAACGCGCGTCAGGAAGTTCTCGATAACCTTCGATCCCAGGGGCGTGTGAGCGACTTCGGGATGAAACTGGATGCCATAGACGCTCCCCTTGCCCATGGCGGCTACGGGAGCGTTTGCGCTTCGACCGTATATCTCGAAATCAGGGGGTGCTGCTTCGACGTGGTCTCCATGACTCATCCAGACATCGAGACTGCCGGGCAAATCGGCGAAAAGCGGCGAATCACCCAGGATCTCCAGCTCGGCGGGACCATACTCCCGGCGACTGGCCGGCTCGACGGCGCCGCCAAAATCGCGAGCTATGAGCTGCATGCCGTAGCAAATACCAAGCACCGGCAAACCTGACTCCCAGATCCATGACGGTAGTTGGGGAGCGCCGGGTTCATAGACACTGGCCGGACCACCTGAGAGGATCAGCCCCTTTGGTTTCAGGGTCCTGATCCGTTCCCAGGAGACATCAAAAGGGACGAGCTCACTGTAGACATGAGCTTCGCGCACCCGTCGGGTAATCAGCTGGCTGTACTGGGAACCGAAATCGAGAACGATGACCGAGTCGATCGGTTCCTGCGCGTCATCGATCAGCAGGTGAGCGGTGTCGTCCACAGGATGATCGGCAACCTGCACTGCTCCTTCGGTCGGGTCGCTGGCGGCCGGGGCGAACGTGCCGGGATCGGGCGGATTGAAAACGGTCATAACACTCCCAAGGGAAACGAGGACTCTGATCGCAATTCTAGCCCGTTGCTTGCCGTGCAACGGACGAAGGGAGCACCGTCAGGATTTGTCCAGCAATTCCAGCACCGGCGCAAGTTTTTCGATTCCCTCGACGCCCTGCACCATTGGCGAGACCTGAATATGCGAGATGCCCTGGGCGGCGAATGCCCTGATCTGCTCGGCGATCGCTTCCGGCTCTCCTGTGATCGGCTCGGCCCCCGGCGCCATGCCCTTGCCCGCGTGTTCAGCAGGGCGCTGATCGACACCTACGCCAATCGAACGCTGCAGGGTCGAGGGATCGCGCCCCGCCTTTTCGCAGGCCCGGTCGACGGCCTCCCGCAATGCCGGTATCTCATCCGCATTACTGCGGGAATGCAGCAGCCAGCCATTCCAGATATCAGCATGTTTGGCAACCAGGCCAAGCATTCGTGGCCGGTTCGCCAGCGCTCCGATCAGAATCGGCGGGCCGGCAAGTCGTGGTCCGCGAGGGCGCATCTCGCAGTCCTTCAGGGTGTAGTAGTCGCCAGCGAAATCGATGTGTCCATCCTGCAATAGACCCCGAATAACGGTCACCGCTTCGTCGAATCGCTCGAACCGGTGATCGAAGGGATATCCGAAGGCCTCATATTCCGGTTCGTGCCAGCCAGCGCCAAGTCCCAGAATCAAGCGACCGCCGCTTATCTCGTCGACCGTCGTAGCAATTTTGGCCATCAAACCGGGATTGCGAAAGGCGATGCAGGTGACGGCGGTGCCAAGCTCGAGGCGCGTCGTGGTTGCCGCCAGCGCCGAAATGAGTGACCAACACTCCCAGGGACCGTGGGCTGCTTCGCCCGGATTCTTGAAAATCAGGTGATCGGGAATCCAGAAGGAGTCGAAGCCAAGATCGTCGGCCCGCGTCGCCATGGCATGCAGGTCCTTCCAGCCCAGCGCGCCATCACGCATGCCTCCGGCAACGGCACTGATGAAGATTCCTGTTTTGAGTGGTCGAGTCACACCTGACGTCCTCCCTGTTTACTCCGAAAGTGGCTCACCACCTTCAGGACATGTCCTACCCCTGTCTCAACCCTCTTCTTCTCCGAGGTCATCGGCCTCAGCGGCGTTTGGCACGATCTGGATGGTGTCGAGCACCACTGTATCAGCCAGTCTGTCTCCATAGCGAAAACTGAACCCCGGAACGAGCTCTCCAGTCGATGAATCGATGAACTGAATACCGAGGGTGTACTCGCCAATCGCGAAGTCGGCCGGAATGGTGAACGGTTCCTGCCACTCGAACAGACCATGCCGAGCCGCAGGGGTGAGGGCCAGCGGCTCGACGATTTCACGAACAACCTTTCCCTCCGGATCGATCAGCATCAACCGCACGGTAAACGAATCAGCCAGCTGCTGGAGATCCTCTGTGGCCAACTGGTCGAAGTACACCGTTTCGTTCAGTTCGCCACCGGGAAAGGCGACACGATCCCGATCCGC
>JBFWRO010000155.1:0-6584 GCA_050248865.1 Thermomicrobiales bacterium
TGTGGATAGCAATGAGGCCGCGATGCGCATCACGACCTCCTTGTCGACTCGTTCTGTCCAGCAATCCTGGTCTAGTACGGGGAGACCGCCAACCCCATTCCATCGAGGACGTTCCACATCCACATGAAATCGCTCCATGCGTAGAAGCGATACGTGCCGGAACCAGGATCGGAGAGATAGACGCCGGCGGAATCGTACCCGTACGCAACCATCACGTGCATGCCGGCGGTAATCGTATAGGTTCGGCCGTCCAGCGTCTCCTTGATGCTCTCGTCTCCCCAGAGAGCCAGCCACACAGCGACCGGTTTGCCCTGGTCGAGGTAGTTTTCCAGCACGGAGGAATCGCCGACCGCGTAGAAGACCTCGCCCCTGAAGCCAAAGGAGTCAAGGGCCCAGGAAAGCGGTTGGGCATAGACGCCATAGTCGTCGGTCCGGCCCCACATGCCATGAATGTTGCCGCGGTATCCCAGATGGGGGTTGGGCGAATGCCCGACCACATCGTCAAACGCATATTCGGAGATGCCCTCGCCAAAGGCGCTGGTGGCGATGTACATCGCGGCATATTCGCATGAGAGGTTCCGCTGCTGCGCATACCGGGGGACGTAGACCTTGGTATGGCTGCCACCGACCAGGGAGGTCCCTGAGGAAGCCGGCGCGGCGGGCACGAAATCCACTTCGCCGGTGACTTCGATGAGCTTGTATTCGCTGCAGGATCCATCGTTGGTAGTGACAACGGGAAAGCCGGTGAAATAGCCGCCGCTGACGTTGACATCGACCCACTGCGTAACTCCGGCCGGGGATCCCGACGTGTCAAGCGTCAGGAAGGCGATGCCATCGTCATTGGTCACACTGCGATCAGCGCTGATCAGCTCGCCGTCGATATGAAGCGCAGTTTCGATTTGCGCAGAAGCGAGACCGCGGCCGCCACTGTGAAGTTCGACTGAGAGGTCGATCGCACAGCCTACGCCCGGACGCACACTGCTCACGCCAATCCACGATTGCACTGCCAGTGCTTCTGCCGAGGTCGGAGCGGGTTGTACGAACCAGGGTGCGAGAACGACTGTCATCATCGTGACGAGCAGCAAAAGCGCGGGCCGGCGGTTCATGGTGAACTGACTCCTCGATTCGTCCACATAGCGGGACACGATGCGGGGGATTCAGCTATTCAGCACTCCACCTCGTCTGCCACGAGATGTAATGCGCTCAAAACCGGCGGGGTCGGGAAAGCGGTTCTCTATCCGATCCGGCTGGCCCCCCTTCCGGTCCAAACCGTTCATCTAGACGATACCACAACCCGGCCGACTCTCGGGCGTACGTACAGCTATTTTACGCAAAGCGGCAGACGATCGCAACTCTGGCATTTTTCGGCTCCAGCAGCGAACGCGCAGGACGATTTGGTAGACTCAATTGGCGGATCACGCCATCTTTGGCCAACTCTCGCCGACGCCTCGCCATATGCCTTCGCGGGGCTGGCGTCAGTGACAGGAGTCTCCCCCTATGCCTCGGACTGTCTCGTCGACCGATCGCGCCATCATCCGGCTCCTGCAACAGAATGCCAGAGCATCGTTTGCCGAGCTCAGCCGGCAAACAAACATTCCGGAATCAACGGTCCGGCGACGAATGGAGCGATTGCAGGAGCTGGGCGTTATCGAGTTTTCGATGTTCGCCGATCCTGCCAAGCTCGGGTATCAACTGAGAGCAATTATCGGGATTCGAGTCGATGTCCGTGATCTCGATTCGATCGCGACGACGGTGCGGGAGATGGATGAAGTCGCCTTTGCCGCCTTCGTAACCGGGAGCGTCGACATCATCATTCACGTCATCGTCCAGCATCAGGAAGGCCTGGTCGACCTCTTACAACGCCTGGCGGCCATTAGCGGCGTGCGATCGACAGAAACGTTCGTGATGCCCTGGGTCATCAAGCCAGCCACAGCCTGGCGTCTCCCTCAATCAATCGAGTAGACGGTCCGGCCACGCTGTCGACTGGTGGTGAGCACCCCCGGCAATGTCCGATGCTCCCGGATTCAGCTGGTTTGCAAACGCGCTGCGTCAGGCGTTCCTCTCGCCAATTGCATAGACCACGAGGACCAGAACAAATGCAGCCAGCGAGGAAACGAATGCAATCCTGTTGCGCTCTCGAGCTGATCGCTCGGCGGTGGCGAACATGTGCTCCGCGCCGACGGGAATGATTGCGGCCAGCGCCAGAATGTAGTGCAAGGGCGAAATATCACCGTCGTCGCCGAGCAACGCGAATCCCAGCACGTACTGCAGCAACAACAACCCTGCCGCGGCAAAAGAGACTCCGCGCAGCCAGGATATTTCCGTTCCACGTGACATCCGGAGATAGCTGGCGATCGTCGAGAGAAGAAATGCGACCACCACGGCCAGACCAACAATCATGTGAACGGATGACATGTGCTTTTCCCTTTTCCTGCATCGCTCGAGCGCTTCCTCGCGCTCGTTGCGAACATTGTACGGCGATGAGGTGCGTTCACATGGTGGAGCATGCCGGGATTTGAGTTCAGGAACATTCTCGGTTTGCCTTATTATTCTCGCGGTGGATACACGTGCAGGTGGAGCTTGCGCCGGTTCTCGCGGATGACATGCCTCACACCGTGCAAGGAGGATCGATATATGGCAGGTAATGAGGCCGGACAGGAGAATATCGAGGCGCTGTATGCCGAGAACAGGACGTTTCCGCCACCGGCCGAATTCGTTGCAGGATCCGAATTTGCTGATCCGGGGATTTATGCGGAAGCGGCCGCCGACCCGGAAGCTTTCTGGGCGAAGCAGGCCAGCAAACTCGACTGGTTCGAACCGTGGCATACCGTGCTCGAGTGGGAACCCCCATTTGCAAAGTGGTTCGTAGGCGGAAAGCTCAATGTGTCGCACAACTGCCTGGATCGCCATGTCGCGGCGGGCCGGGGCGAGCGCGTGGCGTACTACTGGGAAGGTGAGCCGGGAGATACGCGCGTCATTACGTATGCGGAGCTTCTCTCTGACGTCCAGCGTTGCGCGAATGCGCTGAAGTCTCTTGGAGTGCAAAGGGGCGATCGAGTCGCGATCTACATGCCGATGATCCCGGAACTGCCGGTGGCAATGCTGGCCTGCGCCCGCATCGGCGCCCCACACACCGTGGTGTTTGGAGGGTTTTCATCAACAGCGCTTGCTGATCGCATCAACGACGCGCAGGCAAGAATCGTGATTACTGCTGATGGCGGATTCCGGCGCGGGCTTCATTCGGGACTCAAGCCGAATGTCGATGTCGCTCTCGAGTCAACCGAAACGGTCGAACATGTCCTGGTTGTGCAGCGCACCGGCCAGGACGTGCAGATGGACGAACAGCGAGACATCTGGTGGCACGATCTCGTGCCACAGCAGGAAGCGTCCTGTCCACCAGAATCGATGGACAGTGAGGATATGCTCTATCTCCTCTACACATCCGGCACGACGGCCAAGCCAAAGGGCATTCTCCACACGACGGGAGGCTATCTCACGGGTGTTGCTTCGACGCACGAGATGGTCTTCGACCTCAAAGAGGACGATGTCTACTGGGCAGCAGCCGATATCGGCTGGGTGACCGGTCATTCCTATATTGTGTACGGACCGCTCGCCAATGGCGCCACGAGCGTGATGTACGAGGGCACTCCAGATTTTCCCGATTGGCACCGCTGGTGGGAGATCGTCGAGAAATACAGGGTCACCCTGGTGTATATGGCGCCGACGGCAATCAGGGCGCATATGAAACAGGGTACTCAACACGCGGAAGCGCACGACCTGAGCAGTCTGCGTCTCATCGGCACCGTCGGGGAACCCATCAATCCGGAGGCCTGGGTCTGGTACCACACCCATATTGGCGGTGGCAGATGCCCGGTTGTCGACACCTGGTGGCAAACCGAGACCGGAATGATCATGATTTCGCCACTACCGGCGATCACCACCACCAAACCGGGCAGCGCGACCTTCCCACTTCCGGGAATCGAAGCGGACGTCGTCGATTCCGACGGCAACTCCCGGCCACTGGGCGGGGGCGGCTATCTCGTGCTGAAAAAGCCATGGCCAGCCATGCTGCGCGGCATTTACGGGGATCCGGAACGATACAAGGCAACGTACTGGAGCCGATTCCCGGGGGTGTATTTCCCGGGGGATGGGTGCAAACGGGATGAAGAGGGCTACTACTGGCTGCTCGGCCGCGTCGACGATGTCATGAACATCTCCGGCCATCGATTGAGCACGACTGAGATCGAGAGTGCGCTCGTCTCTCACCCGGCGGTCGCCGAAGCCGCCGTCGTCGGCCAGCCGGATGATTTGACGGGAGAGGCGATCTTCGCGTTCGTGATCGTCAAGAAGGATATCGACCCAACAGATGAACTTGGCCAGGAGCTCCGGCGCCACGTGGCGCGAGTGATTGGGCCGATTGCCCGTCCCAAATCGGTCATGTTCACACCTGATCTGCCGAAAACCCGCTCTGGCAAAATCATGCGCCGGCTGTTGAAAGACATCGCCACCAACCGCCCGCTGGGAGACACGACAACGCTGGCCGATGCCAATGTCGTCGATGTCATTCAGTCGGCGGCGCGTTCAGGTAAGGATGACGCCTAGGCAGATTGCTGGAGTCAGGTCGAAGCAGCACTCCCCGGTCAGCTGATAGCTGCCGGGGAGTTTGCACACGATGCGTGCGGCTTGTTTCGGTCACCAGCTCAGGTCGATTTCAGGTCAGTGACCCCGCAAGCGAGGCAATCACACCCCACAACAGCACGATCACCACGCCGGACAGCAGCAGAATCAGAAACATCGACAACAGACTCGTCGTGGCGTATCGATCGTTTTTCCTTCGCTGCTGGCGGTTTTCCTCGCGCGCCGCGTTCATGATTTCCTCGTACACATCATTTCTTCCGCCAGGAACGCCGAAACCGCCAAAATAGCGGCCCATGATCTCATCCTGAATGGCGGAAGATCGTCGCTCGTCGTCGTACCGGCGTCGCCGGTCCGGATCGACCAGCACGCGATATGCCTCATTCAACGTTCGCGCCTGCTGCTCCGCCTGCGGGCGGTCGTCAGGCCTGGCCCGGTCAGGATGGATTCGTTTCATCCCGGCGCGATAGGCGCGTTTGATCTGCTCGGGCGTGGCGTGTTCCTCGATGCCAAGCAGCCGGTAGAAATCCGGGTCCTGGTCGATGCCGGTCTGGCTCTGTTGCGCGCGATTGCGACTTCCTGCCGCCACTTCAGCATTCTCCACGTTGAGCAAACGTCATCGCCCGGGGCGACGACGTCATTATCCCGTGCCTGAGAACAGCGAGTACAATCCGGAACAGCAGGAGAATCGCATTTCAGCGCCTGTGATCGTCTCGAACCGGGAGGAATGGGCATGGAGATCCGCGTCATCTCCGTACCTTATCGCTATGACGAAATGAATCAGGGAGTCGGCGGTGGACCAGCAGCGCTGCTGAGTTCTGGTCTCTCGGAAGACGTCGCCCGGTCCGGAGCATCGCTGGTCTCCGGAGGAGAGGCATTCCTCGATCCTGCCGAGCGCGAGGAAGGGCGAACCGCCGTCAATATCGGGCGGCTCGGTGCCTCGACGGCATCTCTCGTCGCCGAGGCACGGCGCCAGGGACACCCCTGCCTGATTCTCGCCGGAGATGATACGGCGGCCATCGGCGTGGTCTCCGGCTTGCAGGCCGCGCATGGCGCGGGTGCGCGCATTGGCATTGTCTGGATCGACGCGCATGGAGATTTCAATACGCCGGAAACGAGCTATAGCGGCATCCTGGCAGGAATGTCCCTGGCCATCGTTGCTGGCCTGGCCGGACCAAACTGGCGCGACGCCGCCAGACTGGCGGCCCCCGTCTCCACCGATCGCATCATTGTCGGCGGGGCGAGACAGCTCGATGCCAAGGAAGCGGCGCTATTGACAGTGACCGACGTCCGGCTGTTCGATACGGCCAACCTGCGGGAGCTCGACGAGTGGAATCGGGCCGTGATCCGTTTGGCCGGCTCATTGGACATGATCTCGCTGCATGTCGATATCGACGTGCTCGATCCGAGACTGGTGCCAAGTTCGAGCACACCTTCACCCGAAGGTCTGGAGATCGACCAGGCAACCGCAGCAATTGGCGCCGTGCTTAGCACTGGCAAAGTGGTCACCTACACCGTTTGCGGGGTCAACCCTGGCGGTGGAGCTCGCGGCAAACGAACCATCGAGTCGGTGCGTCAAGTCGTGGCTGACTCACTCGATTCGTGGACGAGCAGTCCTGCGGTATTGCCTCCTTCCCCCTGATCCTGTATTGAACGAACATCCACGCTCCGGTTCGACCTGCAACCGACTGTTTGACAGCCAGGCCAATTGGTCGTTAGAATGAGAATAGAACACTTGTTCTATTATTCAGGAGGGCTTCGTGGGTACTGCTTCGCAACATGGGTGTGCATTCGATGAAACAACCGAGTCTCAGGTCAAACGATGGGTGTGTGTCTGTCAGAACCCACCGGTGCTCCTGGCAACATACGACGATCGTGGCCGCGTCTACATCAAGGCTCGTGACCGCTACTGGCATTGCCAGGGACGAGTCCAGACGATCTGCCCCAAA
>JBFWRO010000156.1:0-6567 GCA_050248865.1 Thermomicrobiales bacterium
CTGACGTGCAGAGAGAGGAAGAGCGCCGGCAGACCAATTCCCAGCAAGATGAGCATAACGATCACTCCCCAGTCGCACATGGGGTTGCTGCCTACCGGTTTGCCGCGCTGGATCTGCTGTGCGAAGGTGAGCCACATGCCAAGGGCGACGATCGAAACGATCGCCAGGAAGATGGGCTGTCGAGAGTACTGTTTTTCCGTAAATAGCATCATGCACCCCACGGTCGTTTTCGGGGCCAGCCGACGTGCCTAGGGCAGGGAGTAGAGCCACTCCCGCGTGCCAAACTTGGCGACGGACAGCGACATGGCCTTCTGTTCCTCCTCCGCGGAGATTTGCCCTGGCTTCAACCCGTGCCGGCGATCGAATGTCGCCACCAGATGATCGATGATCGCACCGCGGGAAAGTCCTGTCTGCTGACTCAGCGGCCCGACCCGCTTGTCCGCGGAGCGAATGCCCTTGTCACTCAGTTTTTCCTGCCCGATGCGCAGCACTTCGAGCATGAGCGGAACATTCATCTGATAAGCCATCGTCGTATGATGGAGAATGGCGCCGCCACGGCGGGCCTGCGCGGCGCCACCGATCTTGCCTCCCTGCGAGGTGATGTCATTCAAGGGCTGATACCAGGCATCGATGCCAAGCTCGCGCAGCGCTTCGATGACCCAGGAATCCATGAATGCGTAGGAGTCCGCAAAACTCAATCCCTGCACCAGTGACTCGGGAGCGAAAATCGAATAGGTAATCGCCCCTTCTGGCTCGATGAACATTGCGCCGCCACCGGAAATGCGGCGTACGAGGTCGACGCCGTGCCGGCGCGCCGCGTCCTCGTTGACTTCGTTGCGGACCGATTGAAACCGACCGAGCACCACGCAACGCCCCGTCCAGCCCCAGATACGAAGCGCCGGGCGGCGCAACCCCTTGCCTACCTCGAGCGTCAGCACCTCGTCGAGCGCCATATTGATGACAGGTTCGGTCGCCTGCTCGGGGATCAGTTCCCATTCATGCGCGCGCCAGCGAGCCAGCTGGGCCTCAGCGTCGAGCTTCATGAAAATCCTCGATTGCCGCCACCAGCGGCTTCGTCATCCGTGACATCGGCTTCGAGGCCACGACGCACCGCCGTGGCCAGCGCCTGGGGAGAGGATCCAAGCCATTCGACCTCTTTGGGAATGGCTGCCGCAATTCGCTGGGAAAGGTCCTCTTCGCTGAGGTCCGCATTCGCGCCATCGAGAGCGGCGGTGATAGCCGTCAGCGCGTCTTCCGGATAGAGAAAAAAATCCCCATGCACCTGGACGTGGCGGAGTCTACCCTCTTCGACCGCAAAGTCGACAGCGACGAGCTTGCCGCCAGGTGTTTTGAAAGACCCGTGTCGCGCGGTCATTCAATCGACCTCCTTTCATGGTGAGCCTTTCAGGCGCGCATGTCTTCACACCAGAGCGAGGTCGGCGAGCACGGCGTCTGCAGCCTGTTCCCCACTGATGATCGCCCCATTGATACTGGAATCTCGTGTGTAGTCGCCAGCGAGATAGAGTCCGGGCGTTGGGGCCCGGTTGCCCGGCACATTCTGAGAGAAGCCAGGAGGTTGCCGGAACTGCGAAAACGGGACGAAGACGTCCGATAGTCGGGTCCAGTCGCTTTCGGCATGTCCGAGGAGCCGGGCAACATCCGCCTGTACTCTGGCCGGCAGATCATGGTCGATGTTCTCCTGCGTCGACTCCAGCACAACCACAGCGAGCAGGTGGTGTCCCCGCGGAGCATAGGACGGGCACACGTTCGACAGCGGCGCAATCTGATTGACAGTCGCGTAGTGCTCGCCGTTCAGAAGAAGTTTCCGGCCGAGGCCGGAGTCGCGCGTACCCGCAAAATAGAAGGTTCGGCAGCCAACTCCTTGCTCCGGAATCGAAGAAATGCCGGCAAGTTTCCGAGCCGCGAGAGGATCCACGGCGACGATCACCGCGCGGGCCGGAACTTCCCGACTGCCGGCAACCACACCAGTCGCCCGTCCTGCTTCGATGCGCAAGGAGGAGACCTCCATTCCTGTGCGAATGGCGCCAGCCGGAAGCCCGGCGGCCAGTTCCCCGGGTATCGCCTGCATGCCCCTGGCGGGAAGCGCCGCGGACCCTTCGAGGAACATCTTCAGGGTGAAGAGCAGCACTCCGGCGCTGGTCGACAGATTGCGATCCAGCGTGATCCCTCCCCAGAACGGCCGGGCGAACCGCTGGACGAACTGATCACTGAAGTGACGATCAGTCAACAATGCCTGAATCGATACGTCGTTATCGAGCGATTCGATTGCGTCTGTCACTGACGACCAGCTGGCGCGTCGCGCCTGAAGGCCCAATCGGGCCAGCTCGATCCCATCCCGCGGCCGGATCAGCCCGGATCGCACGGTCGAAAGCAATGAACGTGGCTCGGCGAGCGGACTGGCCACCACTCGGCGCCGGTTGCCATCCCAGACCACGGCGCCAGCGTCGAAGCGGCCCAGTTGCAGGGAGTCGATGTCGATCTGCCGCCGGACCGCAGGGTAGGCGTCGAGCAGCACCTGAAAGCCCCGGTCGAGGAGGTAGCCATCGGCGTGCATATCCGTGCGCACGCGTCCACCGACAGCATCCGACGACTCCAGGATCGTGACTGGAATGCCTCGACGATGCAGCGACAGCGCTGCGGTCAAACCAGCCAGCCCGCCGCCCACAACGACAACCGGTGGCTCTTGCTCGTGGTCGAGAGGTGACACGATTGATGCCCATCGCGGAATTGACGTGGCAACCCGAGCGGCCGCCATGCCCGCAACTGTACCGAAGCGGAGAACAGCCGGCCACCTCGACCGCCGGTTGCGAGCATCGGGGGGGTTTTTGGGCCGCACAGGTGTTCGCAAAAACACTTGACAATCAGGAACAGGTGTTCTAAAGTGTCCGTACTCGCCTGACGAGACCCGCGTTCAGCACCCCGAGCGCAGTCAGGCGAATCCCCTCCAAACCTCGAGCCGCTGGACCCGCATCCAGCGGCTCGTTCCTTTTCAAGGAAATTGTGGCTTCACGCCGCTGGCGCTCCGTTGCGCCACCGGCGGGAACAAGCCGCCGCCGCGACGCCGGTTGTCGACAGTTGCGTGACGCGATGTCCTGAGGTTGTCGATGACCGGCCGGCCCATGGCCTTACGCCGCCTGAGCCGCAGCCAGCGCCGCGATCACGGTGTCGAGGTGCACGACGAACTCGGCGGTCGTTTCCAGGCGGTGTTTGAGCGGTGGGCTGGCCTCGATGTACGGGGTATTGCTCCATCCGCCATCGGAATCCTGACCCGCGGCAAACCAGAGACCCATTTTCTCGATCCAGGGAAGATAGGTGGTGTCCTTCGTCGCCAGGTAAAGCAGACCAGAGCCCCATGCGCTTTTGCAAACCTGTTTGGTGAGGAACTGCTCTTCACACGATTCGATGGAAAATGCCTGAAACTTGCGGGCGTAGTCGAGCCAGCGGGCCTCGCCAGTTGCCATGTACAGATGCGTCAGAAACGCAGCGGCGATGCCGCCGTTGTAGTGCAGCTGGCGCTCCAGACGGGCGTCATTGACCACATGCCGGGGATCGATATCGCCGGGAGCCTCCGTCAGGAGTCCACCGGCCGCGGTCCAGATCGTGAGGAGTCGCGAGGGGAGATCGGGCTGCGCGTCCCACAACCGCGTCATCCACTCCCCCGCTCTGCTGCCGGCGTCGAGATGCCCGGTCAGGACCGCGGACATGCCGAACTGGGCGGTGGGAAAGAGGAGCTGCGGATCTGCGGGACCGGTACGCTCGCGCGTCATCCAGATGCCACCGGTCGCCGGATCCTGGTAGGGCAAGGCGTTGGCCATCGTCCGGCGAGCGATGTCGGGACGGCGCAGGAGCCACGCCCCATAGGCGAGAATCGTTTCCGGGTACGTGTTGGTCGTCCGGTTGGCCGGCTCATCCCAGGCGATGCCGCCATGGAACTGTCCATCGGCACCGAGTCCATCCCGCTCGATCCAGGAGAGCACCCGGAAAGCCGCCGCAGTCTCGCCACTCACTTCGAGCGCCCATGGGAACCGGTACCACGTCACTCTGGGCCGGTCCGCATTGACGATCGAGCCGTCGGAATTGACATGTTGCAGCAGAAATTCGACGCCACGCCGGCGGCTCGCTTCGACGGCTGGAAGGACGGACCTTTCCACGAGAGGTTCTGTCATCGCTGTCACTGAGAACATCCTTTCGATCAAAGGCGGCGAATGCGCGGGTCGAGACGGTCCCGAAGCCCATCGCCAAACGTGTTGAGGGAGAGCACCAGCAGGAAGATGCAGATTCCAGGCGCGAGGACAAACCACGGCGCCTGCGCGGGGTAACTCTGAGCGGCCTTGAGCATCGTTCCCCAGGTGGCCGTCGGTGGCTGAACTCCCAGCCCGAGATAGCTCAATCCCGCTTCGATGAGCACTGCCACGGCCATGGTCAGCGTGATCTGCACCAGGATGGCCGGCATGGCGTTGGGCAGAATATGGCGAAGGATCAACCTGGCATCACCTGCCCCAACCGACCGGCTGGCCGTCACGAAATCCTCCTCTTTCAAGGCCATCACGCTGGCCCGGACGAGTCGGGCGAAACGTGGGATGAAGACCACCCCCACGGTCAGGATGATGCTTCGCTGCGACGCGCCCTGAGCTGCGACAACCAGGATGGCAAACAAAATAGTGGGGAAGGCCAGGATGGCGTCCTGGAGACGCATGAACAGACTGTCGATCCAGCCGCCCCGGAATCCGGCCACCAGCCCAAATGGAATCCCGATCGCCATGGCGATCGCGACACCGAGACTGCTGACCACGAGTTCCACTCTCGCGCCATGGACCACCCTGCTGAAGATATCGCGCCCGAATTCGTCAGTCCCGAACCAGTAGTCGCGCGATGGCCCCAAAAGCAGATCGGGACCGATTTTGTACGGGTCGTGAGTGGCGATGATTCCCGGCGCGATCGCGCAGACGAGAAAGACGAGCAGGACAAGAGCGGCAACGATCAGAACAGGATCGGGTCTCCCGCCAAAAACGCGCCAGGTGAGGGAGCGAGACCGCTCGAGTGTCAAGGGCTCGGGCGAAAGGGTGACGCTCATCAGGGACCCTGCGAGATGCGCATGCGCGGATTCATGTAGCCATAGAGAAGGTCGGTCAGCAGATTGACGCCAATCAACCCAACGGTGACGAAGAGCACCGATGTCTGCACGAGGGGATAATCCCGGTCGAAGATGCCCTGAACCGTCAGCCAGCCAACACCCGACCAGCCGAAGACCTGTTCGATGATCACCGCGCCTCCCAGAAGCGCGCCGATCTCCAGGCCGGCGATGGTCATCACGGGAATCAGCGCGTTCTTCATCGCATGCCGCACGATCACGGTTTTTTCGCGAAGTCCTTTGGCGCGGGCAGTACGCACGTAGTCGGCGGCGAGGACCTCGATCATGTCGGACCGCAGAAAACGCATCAGGGTGGCGGCGAGATAGGTTCCGAGGGTGACCGCTGGAAGGATCAGACGCTTCAGATTCTCCATGGGATCCTCGGAGAATGGCACGTAGCCGGAGGCGGGGAGCCACTGGAGCCTCACGCTGAAAATCAGAATGAGCGTCAGTGCCAGCCAGAAACCAGGCACGGCAAGACCCGCGCTGACGAATCCCATAGCGGCGCGATCGATCAACGATCCTCGCTTGATCGCGGCCAGGATACCCAGCGGGAACGCCAGCACAATTGCGAACATCATCGCGCCAATAATCAACTCGATCGTCGCCGGCAATTTCTGGAAGAAGAGCTCAGTCGTTGGTTTCCGGTTTCTGAGGGAGTCTCCGAAGTCACCGGCGCCGATGTGTCTCAACCAGTAGAGATATTGCACGGGGATCGGTTCATTCAGACCCATTTCCTCGCGCAGGGCCTCGAGCTTGGGGAGATTCTCAGGTTTGGCGGCTTCCCGTCCCATCCGCATAGCCGCCGGATCGCCAGGCGCCATCCTGATCAGTCCGAAGACCATCATCGAAACGAGGAAGATGGTGGGTATGGCCTGAACAATGCGACCGGCCGCGAATCGGGCCATGTGGTTTGGTCCTTGTGACATTCACAGGACTTACCCTGTGACTGATGATCCGGCATCCTTCGCGACCAATCAGCGGAGGGTCAGCTGTCCGCGACATGGTACGGGCGGACACCTCTGCCCGCCCGTTGGTCGCGAATGATGCCTGGCTCGACGCCGTGACAACGCGATAATTGCAGCTTATTCCGTGATCGTCACCCTGTTCAATCCCACCCAGGCGAGTGGATTGATTTCCCAGCCGGAGACATTCGGGGCCGTCAGGGAGATCTTTGGCGCTTCCTGGATCACCAGAATTGGCAGGTCCTGGACGAAGAGTTCCTGAAGGCGGCCGTACTGCTCGGCGCGAGCGGCCTGGTCGAGCGTCTGGTTGGCGGTCGTGGCGAGCTCGCGAGCTTCCTCATTGGCCCAACCATCGGCAAAGTGGGGCTCGAGTCCGAGGCTGACGAAGTAGTTTGGATCGGCGAAGCCGGGGAAGACATTCCAGATCACGTCATACGTGTGGTTCAGGTA
>JBFWRO010000157.1:0-6546 GCA_050248865.1 Thermomicrobiales bacterium
GCATAGTCGGACTCGACAGAGGTGAAGATCGTCTGAGCATCAGCGAAGCGTTTATCTGTTGTCGCGTCCTGAACCCCCTCCACCGAAAACTGAATTTCGCTGCCAAGCAAGACAGTCACGATGCTGGTGCCCGCTGGACCCTTCTTCGAGGCGACGAGACACGCGCCTGATTCGGGAAGAGTTCCTGTTTTCATCCCCGTTATTCCCGGCTCTCCGAGGAGCCTGTTCGTGTTCTGAAGCGTGTAGGCATTGCCTAATGTGGACGTCACGGTGATTTCCGGAGTGGAGACAATCGTGGCCAGGAGGTCATTCTCGAGGAGAGCACCAGCCATGATAGCCATGTCGTGCGCAGTCGAGTAATGGTCTGGATCATACAGTCCGTGAGGATTGACAAAGTGAGTGTCACTAAGACCGAGTCCGGCGAGATACGAATTCAGTTCGCCCATGAATCGTTGGACTGGATCCCCGCTTGCGCCTTCGGCATCCAGAAGTTGCTGGCCGAGGTACCGTGCCAGCGTGGTCGCCGCATCATTTCCCGAGTTGAGAAGCAATCCATAGAGCAGGTCGTGAATCGAGATGACGTCGCCTGCGAGCAGCGCCATCATCGATTGCCCGTCTGACGCGTCGAGGACATCGACTGGATCGATGGTGACAAGCTGGCTGACATCGGGAGCAAGGTGGACGACCAGAATCGCGGTGGCGATCTTGGTCAGACTGGCCGGTGGTCTTTGCTCGTTGGCGTTCAGTTCATACAACACGACATCGAGGGTCGAATCGTAAACGTAGACTGCCTGGGCGGTAACTGGTGGCGGCGCTACTGGGTCGAGCGCGACCGTCGACGGGGACGGGAAAAGGCCGATGACCAGCAGGAACAGTGAGCACAACAGGGCAGCGGCACCTCGCCACAAACCGGTCGAACGATGAGCCACCGGATATCTCCCCAGAAATTGGAACTTTCCCGACAGCGCACCACTGCCAGCGTAGATTCAGTAAGTGATTATATCCTCACCATTGGCCTCTGAGGCAACACTTGTCGTAATGTGGCGCTACGCCTGCGGTTCCAGGAGCGGGGTAGAATAGATGTCAGTGGGGAGCCACCCACATCGTTACCCGCCGGCACGCGGTATTGCGAGTTTCATGACGCACGCACAGTTACGCATAGCCGCCATCGGTGATCTGCATATTCGGACGACAGTCCCCTCTTCGCTCGTGCGTCAGGCGATGGACCTGCACAAGCGGGCTGATGTGTTGATCATTGCCGGCGATATTACGAATGGCGGACGTATTCTCGAAGTCGAGGTCGCTGCAGATTTTCTCAGGAGGATCGATCTCCCCAAGCTCTGCGTGCTGGGAAATCACGACCGTCGCACGACTCGCCGCCGTCACTTCATCGCCCTGTTGCGAGAAGCAGGCGTTCAGGTTTTGGATGGCGAGAGTACGACGCTGGCGGGATTTCCTGACGTCGGATTTGCCGGTGTTGGCGGATCGGGTGGCGGATTCTGGCCGGAAGAAGCGGAACATACTCCTTCCAATCGGGCCATTCAGGCAATGGCAGTTCGCGCACGTCGTGAGGCGGCAAGGCTCGATGTGGCATTGAGCAGTATCGACGCCCCGGTCAAGGTTGCCATTCTGCATTTTGCGCCGACGATCACCACCCTGATCGGAGAGCCTCCGGTGAAATATCCTCTTCTCGGAAACTCCGCGCTGGGTCGAGTAGTGGACAAGCATTGCGTGGATCTCGTTTTTCATGGGCACTCGCATATCGGGTCCCCGGAGGGCCTGACCCCGGGAGGAGTTCCCGTTCGGAACGTGGCTCATAGCATCCATAACGGGTTTTCGATGCACACACTGAGCGTTTCGGCACGTACGCGATCGGCACCGGCACAGGTTCCTGGCTGGAGCCGGTGATTGTTCATCGGGCCCTCGCCGATTCACCTTTGGCACAATCACCGCAGACCGAGCTCAGGCTCGATTCACTGATCAATCCGTTTGCTCCGGTGCCGGCAGCAATCGAAACGAGCAAGTGCCCAGGTGACTGCGAACCCAGGCAGATCCTGGAGAGAATCAGGGCACTTCTGGCTGAAATTCATCAAGTCAATCCCGCGCATGTCATTGTCGGGGTTTCGCCCCCGGAAATGGCGCCCGATCGCGACGAATACCCTTCAGATTCAGAGATGAGAATCCAGATCGCAGCGTCTCCAGATATCGAGACTGGGTCGATGGTGCCCATTCGCGAGGCTATTCGCCTCGCTCGGCGATCCGGGATTTTGATTCTGGACGAGCGAGCCGCGGGATTCGCTCATCGAGACCATCTGCCTCTTTTTCGCGAATTCGAGCATGTTGCACTGTATCGGTCCCTCGATTCCTGGCTGGGTCCACTTGGGGTTCAGTTCGGCTATCTCCTGTGCAAGGACCTTTCATTTGCGAGACTCGTGAAACCGCACGATCACTGGGATCCACTGACACTGCAACGCGTCGAAGCGACGCTCACGAATTGGGACTACGTTGCCGCCGCCAATCGGCGAATCGTCCGCGAGCGCGTTCACCTTTTCCGAAGCTTGCGCAAATTGAACATGGTGCGACCGTGGCCATCAGCGAGCAGCTTCGTTTCCCTCACCGTCGAACGGGGCGACCGCGCATCGATGAGAAGATCCCTGGAGTCCCAGGGTATTTTGCTGCATTATCCGGAAGAACCGTGCCACGCAAATCGGGCTCGAATCAGCGCGGTTTCTCATCGGGCCACGTCTAGGCTGACAGCAGCGCTCATCGAGTGGGCTCTCACGCTTTGACCGATGGCTTGACGGTCCTAGCGAAGCCCGAGTGCTTTTCGCTGGGCGAGAAAGATCGTGTCGAGCCCACTGCTTGCCAGCACGAGCAGCTCATCGAGTGCTGCCGGCATGAATGGTTCACCTTCGGCCGTTCCCTGAATCTCGACGAATGCGTGAGCGTCGGTCATGACCACGTTGACGTCCACGTCGGCGGACGAGTCCTCGGCGTGATCGAGATCGAGAAGTGGTGAACCCTTGACCATGCCGACGCTGACGGCGGCGACAGCCCGATTCAGGGCATTGCTCCGGGTTTTCCCTTCGTTGTGCAGCCGGTTGATGGCTTGAGCAACGGCGACATAGCCACCGGAGATTGCCGCGCATCTCGTCCCGCCGTCGGCCAGGATGACATCGCAGTCGACGATGATCTGCCTTTCCCCCAACGCTTTGAGATCGACTGAAGTCCGCAATGCCCTGCCGATCAGCCGCTGTATCTCGACCGTGCGGCCACCCTGCTTGCCGTCGACTGCTTCTCTACGGGTACGATCGCGAGTTGCCCGGGGTAGCATCGAATACTCGGCGGTTACCCAGCCGCTGCCCTTACCCCGCAACCAGCCGGGAACTCGTTCCTCGACTGTGGCAGTACACAGAACGTGGGTATTGCCGAGCTTGATCAGGGCCGAACCTTCGGCGTATGGCGCGACGCTGGCGATGATATCGAGGGAGCGCAGCGACTCGGAATCCCTGCCATTGCTTCGAGTGGGGATTGCCGCGGATCGCTCACTCATCGTTCGGTGTTCCGGATGTCTCAGTGTAGATTGCTCGAATCCGCTCCATACGTTTGCGTAACTCCCCTTCGAAACCCCGATCAGTTGGCTGGTAGTATCGACGACCTTCCAGGTTGGATGGCAGATTCTGCTGACCAATAATGCCCTCGTCAAAATCGTGGGCATAGCGATAGCCGCGGCCAAACCCGAGATCCTTCATCATGCGCGTCGGCGCATTGCGGAGATGGACAGGCACCGGGTCGTTTCGCGTGTTTGCCACATCTCCAACAGCTTCACCATACCCACGGTACAGGGCATTGCTCTTGGGCGCCAGTGAAAGAAAAACAACGGCTTCGGCGAGCGCGAGCGCGCCTTCCGGCAATCCGATGAAGTGCACTGCCTGTTGAGCGGCAATCGTTAGCGGCAACGCCTGCGGTTCCGCCAGACCGATGTCCTCAGATGCAAAGCGAACGAGTCGCCTGGCGACGTACAGGGGATCATCTCCTCGTTCCAGCATTCGCGCCAGCCAGTAGAGTGCCGCGTCGGGATCGGACCCGCGCATCGTCTTGTGCAGCGCGGAGATCGCGTCATAGTGATCCTCCCCAGATTTATCGTATGTTGCGGCCCGCCGCTGCGCAGCCTCCCGTACGATGTCGGCGGTGATCTGCCTGACTGACGGTTCGATGCCTGCTGAGGCGTATTCCAGTGTGTTGAGTGCGAATCGGGCGTCGCCATTCGCGACATTCACGAGAAAATCGAGTGCCTCTTCTGTGATCGAGAGCTGCTCGCTCCCGAGACCGCGATCGCGATCCTCCAGCGCACGGATGACGAGTGCCCGAATGACTTCGTCGTCGAGTGCCTGAAGCACGATGACCCGTGACCGGGAAAGCAGGGGTGAATTGACTTCGAACGATGGGTTCTCGGTCGTTGCGCCGATCAGCAGGATGGTCCCGTCTTCGACGTAGGGCAGGATAGCGTCCTGCTGAGCTTTATTGAACCGATGAATTTCATCGATGAAGAGGACGGTGCGTTGACCATGCATCCCGAGTCGGTCAGAGGCGTCTTTCACTGCCGCCCGAAGATCCGCTACTCCCGAGGACACAGCGCTAAGCGAGACGAAGTTGGCTCGAGTCGTGTTCGCGATAATCCTGGCCAGAGTGGTTTTGCCAGATCCTGGAGGTCCCCAGAGAATGATCGACGAGAGGCGGTCCTGCTCGATCGCCTTTCGTAGAAGCGTTCCCTCACCGACGAGGGCGTCATGCCCCAGCAGCTCTTGCAGGTTCTGCGGCCGCATGCGGGCTGCAAGTGGCGCTTTCGACGCGAGAATGCGATCCCGATTCGAGGTGAAGAGATCACTGTCGGGGTTATAGCCTGAGGGGGTCACAACCGCTGCTCATGAGTCGCCCTGTTCATCTTCGAGAGCGTCGATACGGGCATTGAGCTCGGCAATTCTGGCTTCGGCCTCGACCGATGACTGGATCCCCAGCGATGCCATGTCCTCGATCAACTCTTCCAGGCGATCGAGTTCGTCGTAGAGCGCGTACATTTCCGATTCGGAAGGGAGGGTTGGCTTGGCCATGGGTGTCTTTCAGCTACATCGTAACGATCAGGATCGCCATGGCGATCACACCCACAACGGCGTACTCGAGCAGATCACGCGCACGAAGCGCACCCCTCTGAGCATGCGTCACCAAAATGCCAGCGACGATATAGAAGCAAACCAGGAGGACGCCTCCCCCAGTGTATCCATAGGTCTGCCACCAGTTCAGAAAAACCAGCGAAAGGGCAATGAGATAGGCTCCCAGTGAGGCATGCCCGATTCGGCGGGCCACCGATGACTCACCCTGTTCGAGGGATTCCATCAACAACAGCAGTGAAAAGAAGGCGACAAGGGGCACACCGACAAGGAGTGACATCTTGTTCAGATAAACGGCGCAGAGGGCAACAAACGCCACGACGTGGATGACAACGGTGTGAACGGCAGACGCCGTTCGAAAGGTCGTCTCGGTTGCATCGTCGATCAGGTCGCGGGCCAGCAGGGAGCCGCCGACCGAGAAAAAGGCCAGAAGCGGGCCCAGGACGAACATTGCTGTGTTGTGCAGCGTGGCGACCAGCAGTATCGTTCCCGCCATCCCGACAATCGGCACGATCCACGCCGTTGGGTGAGGCCTTTCCTCCCTGGTGTGTCCAAGCGCCACCGCTGCACGCGCTGCCGACCACTCGGAATACTGGGCGCCGACTGCGATGATCGCGGTAAACAGGATCGCCAGCCCCCAGTAAAGGGGACCGGTTGTTTCCGTAGCTGGAACCCCCGTTACCGTTTCCTGTTCGCGAACAGCGAGAATCGCCAGCACGAGAAGAAACGCCGCGGCGATCAAGCTGACAACGATTCCCTGACCCAGCACCGGCTGATGGGAACGTTCGATGGTCGAGCCCACTGGAATGTCCTGTGCCCGCGCTGGTTGTTCAGTTTCATCCTGGTACGGCTCTGCGGCCGCTCGGAACCGAGCAGAATCGAGGACACTGGAATCAGCCATCATCCTGTTGCGACCTTCCCTTCGAACTGCATCCTACCCTGAATCCGGACTCCCTTCATCTTCGCTCGACGTAATTCTCCCATGCCAGGCGAAGAGCAGTCTCATCCACCGGTCCCTCGCGCAGAACTGTGATGGCTTCAGGCCGCACGGAAACCACCGTCGACGCCACACCGCCCGGGGCCACGCCGCCATCGAGAATGAAGTCGAGCTCGTTGCTCAGCGTCGACTCGACATCACTGGCCATGATCGCCGGGAGGTCGCCCGACCGGTTGGCGCTCGTGCACGCGACGGCCCCACCGGCCTTTTCGATCACTTCGATCGCCAGGGGGTGGTTGGGCACCCGGACGGCGATGGTCCCGTCATCACTGAGAACGCCCGCTGGTAGCGCCCTGTCGGTGGGTACGACGAATGTCACGGGCCCGGGCCAGAATGCGTCGAAAAGCGGCAGGAATCCCGCCGGAACCGACGAGGTAAGAT
>JBFWRO010000158.1:0-6544 GCA_050248865.1 Thermomicrobiales bacterium
GCGTTTGATCAAATCGATGGTCGCGATCAACTGGCCGAGACCCTCGAGTGCCAGGTACTCGCACTGGATCGGCACGACCACGTTGGAGGCCGCTGAAAGCGCATTGACCGTGATCAAACCGAGAGACGGTGGACAATCGATAACGACGAGATCGTAGTGGGTCGACATGCCGCCCAGCGCCTCGCGCAATCGGTACGCCCGTTCATCGAGATCCACAAGCTCCACTTCCGCTCCGGCCAGTGCAGGATTGGCCGGCAGGATGTCGAGGCCTGGCCGCACAGTCGCGACGACCAAATCGTCGATCCTGGCATCGTTCACCAGAATGTCATAAACAGTCGATTCAAGAGCGTGTTTGTCGATCCCGAAGGATGAAGTGGCATTCCCCTGCGGATCCATATCGATCAGGAGTACTCGCAGTCCGCGGCGGGAAAGAATCGCGCCGGTGTTGACAGCGGTGGTGGTCTTGCCGACGCCACCTTTTTGATTGGCGATCGCCAGGATCACCGGGCTGGGCCGTTTCGGGTCGGAACGGTCGACGGGGTTCAATGCCTTCCGGTTTCACCTAGCGCGAGAGGTCGAGCCAGTCCTGAGCCCACAAAGACCAGGATCAAGATAATCTGTTGATGGTAGCACTGCTGTGTATCTCCAACAAACTCGGGGGGTCGATGAGATCAGCATCGACTTCCCCGGCCCGCTCGGATACTACGTGGTCTCCGTCAATGTTCGGTCAGTCGGTAACGATGACCTCGGTGCCCAATGGCGCCCAGCCATAGAGGAACTCCGCCATTTGCAACGGCAGATTCACGCAGCCGTGACTCATCGGATTGCCGAAATTGTTGTGCCAGTAAGCACCGTGCAGTGCTTCGGCATCGTAATTGAAATACATGACGTTCGGCACATCCTCGACGATGTAGGCCTCCTGACCGGCGTACTCACCGCTGCCAGCCGAATTTGCCGCTTCCTCCCCCATGGCCACAACCGCGCCAGAAGAGTCAACGGTCCCGGCCATATCCTGGGTTGGCAGTTTGTACCGGACATGAAAGTGACCCCGCTCGGTATCGTTTGGCGCCAGGCCAGTGCTGACCAGCGTCTGGGTGATCATCTGGCCGCCCTGATAGGCGGTGAGGGGCTGATCGCTGATGTCGATGTGAATCGATCGCTTGCCCTGGGTATAGATGTCTCCCAGCGGATTGGGATTGGCAACCGAGAAGAATAGAGACTCGTCATAAACCGGCAGCCCAGAGCCGCTGGCGGCAGTCTGATCGATTCCCAGCTGATCGATCATCTCTGTTCCGAGTGGGGCCAGATGCACGCCGGTGTCCGGATGCTCCATCAAAATCGCGCCTTCGAAATACTGCACGGTGAGGCCGCGTTCACGCAGGGGCTGGCTGATTGGCTGCCCCAGGTAATACGTGCCTTCGTGCGTCGCGTACCAGTCGTGGAATGCTCCGGCAATGGTATGTCCGGTCGCTTCCGACCACGTTCCGCCAGAGCTGATCGCGGCTGTTGCGGTTACGCCGGTCGGGTCGACTGATTTCCAAACCGCTGACCGCCGGTCACCGCCGCCGCCGCCTCGCCGTCCATCAGCCCGAAAAGAGTCGACGCGCTCATCGAGTATTTCCCGGCCGAGGGGCATGAGGGTGACAGAGGGAAGGTCGGTCCACACCATCTCCAGGACAAACTGAAAGATGCCTCTTTCGAACGCCTGGCTGTACAGCCCGTCCGCAGACGCGAAAGGCTCAGAAATAGGCAATCCATATACCGACTCGCCGCCATTGGCTCGCCAGTAGTCAAGGAAATAACCGCGAAGCGTGTGCTTCGTCTGCGGGAAGTAGACCTGCATGGAAGTCTGTCCCAGATCGCCCGGAAGATTGACGTTCGCGAATTGGTCAAGGTTTGCATTCGCTGCCGACACCGGAACCGCAGAGCCGATTGGAACCAGCACGCCCGAAACAACAATCGTCAGCGCGACAAGCCAGGAAAAAACTCGCGATCCCATACCAGAAAGGTCCTTCTACGGCGTCATCGAGGTTCCATCGGGCCATTGTACTCATCCCGCTCGACGTCATCGAAGGTACATTGCGAGGTAATTTCGATGACGATGCGGTGTCACTAGACTAGCATGAGAGTCGGTCCTACGCTAGAGTATCGCGACGTCCGTTCACAGTGTCCGTACAGATTGTGATCTGCCATGGACATTCGATCAACGGGCGGCGAACCTCTGGGCATCGCGACCGGCGTTGATTGCTGCCACGACCGAATGCGCGGCGGATCGCGCCGCGCTGGCAAAATCGCGCTCCTGGCTGACATAGGTCACCGAGCGTGAGGCATTGGGAATCAGGCCAAGACCATTGGCGTCGAGCCCAACGGAAAGGGCCATCGCCAGATCACCCTGTTGCTCGCCAATGCCAGGCATGAGAATGGCATGATCAGGACAGATCTCCCGCACGCGTTTCAGGTGTTCGGGATACGTCGCTCCAACGACGAGGCCAACAGATGCTGCGTGATTGCGATCCCAGACGCGTGACCGCTCTGCGACCCGCTCGAAAAGCAGGTCACCGTTGTCAGCGCTGCCTGAAGCCAACGCCAGATCCTGGAACTCCGCGCTCCCTGGGTTGCTGGTCTTGCAGAGGACGAAGACGCCCCTGTCTGGCCGCGACATAAAAGGAGCCAGACCGTCCTCACCCATATAGGGAGCGATCGTGACGGCATCGAAGTCCCACGCATCGAAGATGCCCCGGGCGTAGGCGGCCGACGTATTAGAGAAATCGCCGAGCTTGCAGTCGAGAATGACCGGGATCGTTGGTTCGATCATCGCTCGCGTTTCAAGAAGCGCCTGCAGACCGGGAATGCCAAAAGAGACATAGAATCCCAGATTCGGCTTGTAGCAGCAGACCAGATCGGAGGTCGCGTCGATGATCTCTCGATTGAAGGCGACGATCGACGCCCGGACGTCATCCCCACGGAGATGCGTCGGGAGCCGCTCGATCACTGGATCGAGTCCCACGCAAAGCAAAGAATTCGACCGTTTTGCCGCTGCGTCGAGCTTGGCTCTGAAGCCTTTCACTGTCCCTCCGTCGTTCCCTGATCGCGGAATTCCCAGAAGATTCTAGACGACCTCCAGGGGTGCGTTGTCGGACACACAAAATGCGCGGAACGAGTGGTGGCCTGTGATACACTGATTCGGCTTTCGCGGGAAGGGATGGCGATTGTCGCGCTGGCTGCAGGTTTGGGAGCGCGCGCTTCTCCGCGGATTCAAGAGACATCCCTTGCGTTCCCCGGCGCATCATTGACGACCATTTCAGATCCCCGCCCAACTCGGTGGCTTGCCGCCGCATGGTGGATGCGACGCATGACGGTAACCTCTACAGTCGGGGAACGAGACGCTACACAAGATCGTGATCGCATCGACGACTCGATGCGCACACCCTCGCTCAAAGATATCTACAAAGCGCGGCTCATCGTCGACAAGTATTTGCCGCGCACTCCGCTGATTCAATCACCTGTTCTCTCAGAAAAGTTGGGTTTCGATCTCTATCTTAAGTGTGAGAATCTCCAGCCGGTGGGAGCGTTCAAGATCCGCGGCGGCATCAACCTGCTGGCTACCCTTCCTGATTCGATACGGGCCCGAGGTGTCGTGGGGTGTTCCACAGGGAACCACGGTCAGTCGATCGCCTGGGCCGCACGCCAGTTCGGCGTGCGTGCCGTCATCTACATGCCGGAAGTCGCCAATCCTATCAAGGTCGAATCGATGCGTCGACTTGGCGCAGAAATCGTTTTCGAGGGAGCGGATTTTGATGCGGCGCGCATTGCCGCAGAGGCAAGGGCTGAGCGTGACGGCCTCTATTACATCCACTCTGCGAATGAGGCCCGGTTGATCGAGGGCGTCGGAACGTATGCGCTGGAGATCATGGAAGCCGTACCCGACCTCGATGTGCTCCTCGTGCCGATCGGGGCCGGCAGCGGTGCGTGCGGCTCTGTGATTGCCGGAAAGGGCATCAATCCGGAACTGACTGTGATCGGGGTGCAGGCGGTCGGTGCGCCAGTCGTGCACGACTCCGTCAAGCAAGGTCAGCTTCTTGCCTATGACACGATGGAAACCTTCGCCGAAGGGCTGGCGACTCGGGTAGCATTCGAGTTGCCAGTGCGTATCCTGTGCGAGGGGATTGACGATATCGTCCTGGTAACAGATGCTGAGATGCGAAGGGCTGTGCTGACATTGCTCGAGTCGCATCGTCTGCTTGCGGAAGGGGCCGGTGCAGCGTCCCTGGCGGCGGCGAAAAATTTGGCGGAAACCTTGCGGGGGAAGAAGGTGGCGGCAGTGGTTAGTGGAGGCAACTTCACGCTCGATGCGTTGCGGCAGGCGCTGGATGAGGAGCGCCCCTGGTGACACGCCTGAAATCGATGTTTGCGTCGCGGGGACGAGACGACGCCAATTGTGAGGCGATCTTTCAGATTGCTCGCGAGGTGATCGAGAACCGCCGATCGATGCAAGGCGCCCTGAACGAGGTTCGCCACCCCGCGCTCCTGGATAGTCTATCTGATTCAGACTTCCGGATGCTCGACGAGGCAGTGGTCGAAAGTGCAAGTGATTACCGCGAATACGCGCTTGTTCTGGCCCGTCTGACGCATGCTGCCGCAAGGGCCAAGGGATTCGACCGGCAAATCGTCGATGCCGCCCTCCGTCTCGACTCATTTTTGCCACTCGATGATCCCAGTCGCGAGCGTGAGCAGCTTCTTCGCGACGCTTACGTCATCGCGCAGCGTGCCGGTTATGCCAAAGGGGGGAGGGCTACGCTTTTCCGTCTCGGAGAGCGGGCCATGGCGGCCGACGAGTATGATCGTGCCCGGGGCATGTTTCTCCAACAGCTGGATATCGGAGATGAATCCACCGACACCGCCGCGGACGTCGATGCCGCGATCATGCTCGGCGACCTCTTCCGTCGGGAAGGCGATGTCGTGACCGCGCAAAGCTACTATCGGCGCGCTGCGCGATCGGCGCCGCGGGTCGAATATCACCGCGGGATAGCGGAGGCACTAATTCGCCAGATCGAGCTGTTCAATGCTTCAGGTGACGAAGACACAGTAATCCAGTTGCAGCGGCAGGCTCTGGAGGCCGCCCGGCGGACCAATGACAGCGGTTTGCAGTCCCGGTTGATTCTCTCGCTTGCCGAGTCGCTGGCCAGGGCCGGGCGGCTCGATGAAGTCGTCGATCAATTGGAGGATGGGGCGGAGATCGCTCGCGAGATTGGCGATCTGGGAGTCGAAGGAGAATGTTTGCACGCCCTGGTGGAGGCCTACCGGCAGCGGGGCGACTATGTTTCTGTCGCCCGTCGACAGAGTGAGTTGCTGCAGCTCGAGGAGCGGCTCGGCAATCGAGCCGAAGCGGCTCGCTGGGCAGTCCGCCTTGGCACGACATTGATGACGCTCGACCGACCGCAGCGCGCCGTCGAGGCGTTTGCCCGCGCTCATCAGCACGGTCGCTCGCTCAATGACGCGCGCATCGAGCAACGCGCTCTTGGCGGCATGGGGGTGGCGTACACCACGCTGGACCGTCCGGCCGACGCGCTGGAGAATCTGATGCAGGCGCTCGAAATCGCGCGTCAAACCAACGATCTTCCACGACAGGCCCAATGGCTGGCCAGCATCGGCCAGGCCCTGTGGAGATTCGACCAGCCGGATGATGCGCTCAGCGCACTGAATGAGAGTCTGGCCACTGCGCGTCGAACCGACGATGTGCCATTGCAGTGCGAGCTTCTGACCACGCTCGGTGAAATCTTCGACGCCACGGGGCAAATGCCGCGGGCACGAGAGTGCTACCATCGAGCCCTCGATCTCGCCCGCCGGCTCGAAGACAAGGAACGCCAGATCGAGTTGATGACTGCCCTTGGATCGATTGCGGCCCGGGCCAAACAGTACTCCCAGGCCAACGCGCTTTTCACACAGGCACTGCAGCAGGCGATCGAGATCGGCGACCGTCCCGCCGGTGCGCGTCTGCAGGGACGACTCGGAAAGCTCTCCCAGCAGCAACGAGACTGGCCCAAATCACTCGATCATTACCGTCGCGCTGTAGATATCGCCGAATCGATCGAAAGTCCGCGGCTCACCAGCCAGCTTTTGCTTCATCTCGCGGGCGCCCAGCATACGGTCGGAGATTCGGCGGCCGCCAGCTCCTATCGGCGGGCGCTGGCGCTGACACAGCAGATCGGCGATCCTCAGCGCGAAGCACTGATTCGCCTCAATCTCGGGATCCTGCTTGGTTCGGATGGGCACCGCAACGAGGGGCTCGATCATCTCTATCAGGCTGCTGACCTCATTGCTGAGATTGGTCCGGAAGGCGCAGATCTGGCCCGGGAGGTGGAAGAGGCCATCGTCCGGCTCGGTGGTAATGTCGTGGCCGAACCAGGCGAGTTCCATCTTCCTTCCGGGCGGTCATTCGGATTTGGCACGGGGCCAGAGGGTGGATTTCCGCCTCAATCGCGAGACGACGAGTTTTTCGGCGAGGCGACACTTCCGCCTCGATAACCGTGAGTGATCAGATGTT
>JBFWRO010000159.1:0-6538 GCA_050248865.1 Thermomicrobiales bacterium
CTCACGCGTCAACGACCGAGTGTACCACGATGGTTACCCGGTTTTGATCGCTCGCTCGACTGCCGACAAATGGGCGGCGCCCTCCAGGTCGCTATCCAGTTCGATCTCCGGCAAAGAGTCGCCGCGTCGCTCCAGGGCGACGCGAATCAGCCAGTCGGTGAGGACCGGATTCTTGGGCAGCAGTGAGCCATGCAGGTAGCAGCCAATCGCGTTCCTGTAGATCACCCCTTCACTGCCATCCACGCCATTGTTGCCCCGGCCGACCCGCACAGATCCCATCGGCTGGGCCTCTTCTCCGAGATACGTGAGCCCTGAGTGGTTCTCGAACCCCACAAGCTCACCCCACTGGGAATCGATCACGACATTGCCAATAAACCGCTCTGGGCCAGCGACCGTCTCCGCATCGAACAACCCGATACCGGGCAATGGCTCAGCGCCATGCGGATGATAGCGGTGTCCGAGCAGCTGATACCCACCGCACACTGAAAGCAGCGACGCCCCGGCCTCGATCGCGGCGTGGAGACCCTCCGCCTTGGTCCCGGCGAGGTCCCGCGCGACAGTCTCCTGTTCCTGATCCTGCCCGCCGCCAAAGAAGAAAACATCGACGTCAGCCGGAAGGTCATCTCCGACATCGACATGCACGACGCGAGCATCGATATGTCGCCACTGGGCGCGGCGCTGCAAAGCAATAACGTTTCCCCGGTCGCCATAGATGTTCATTCTGCTCGGATACAGCCAGCCAATCGTCAATCGCATGGCTCTATTCCTCCCAGTAGTCTCGCGCGAATCCGCCATCGACGATCACTTTTCTCAGGCCGAGCATCGCCGTATACGTCGCCAGCACGAAGCCCTGCCCTCCCGCACCGAGCGATCCGACGAAGCTGTGCAGACCATCCTCGAGATCAGGGGATAGCAGACGAATTCGTCCAGTTTCGACACCGGCATACTTGAGCCGGTTCGCCATGTCCGCGGCGCGAATGCCCGTCGTTGCCACCGGCTCGGTTCCGTCGGCGAGCATCTCGAAATCAACATCCCATAGCCAGGAAACGTCTCGCCCATCGGCATCGAGATCGTTGATTGCGATCAACGTGGGAAGGCGGAGATCCCCCGCTCTTCCAGCGATCATTCGCAAAGTCTCATTGAACGCCACCGGGTTCTTGACCAGCGCCAGTGTGACGCGACGACCGTCGATCGTGAATTCTTCGAGACGGCCGAATGGGGTTTGAAAGGATTCGGTTGCCCGGGCAATCGTCGGCGGTTCGACGCCAATAGCCAGCGCGGCCGTCGCCGCCGCGGCGCTGTTGTACACGGTGTAGAGTCCAGGTACTGATACTGACAGCGGCATGCTCTCGTGGTTCCGTACCCGCAACGTTAAGTGGACGGAATCGACCCCATGCAATCGAACATCCGTGGCCAGCACATCCGGTTCCGGACGCTTGCGCCCACACTTCGGGCAAAACCAGGCGCCCAGGTGGGAGAGGGTGAGAACCTCATAGCGCAGGTCGGCGCCGCATGACGTGCAAAGCGCTCTGTCCGCGGCATGAGGCAACTCCTGCAAGGCATTGACTCCGGGTTCGACGCCGAAATACCACGTCACCGCGGGAGTGCCGTCGACAATATCGACTATCCGGGGATCGTCGGCATTGGCCACAACCACGGCTTCCGGTTCGAGGTGTTTCAGCACCGGCTCCCATTTCGACGCAATCGCGTTCAGCTCTCCATAACGATCGAGCTGATCGCGAAAGAGATTCGTGAGCACGATCATCCTGGGTTGGGTGAGCCGGGCAATCTCCGGCATCGCGGCTTCATCGGCCTCAATCACGGCGATATCCGCGTCGCAACCGCCGCGCAACGACGTCTGCTGCGCGAGCGCGGCGGCCACCCCCCGCACGAGATTCGAACCCGAGCGATTGTGCGCAACCCGAAATCCGGACTCGCTCAGGATCGATGCCAGGAGCCGGGACGTGGTCGTCTTCCCGTTCGTTCCCGCAACGATAACGACGCCTCTCGGCATTGTGCTCGTGATCTTGCTGACCATCAAAGGATCGATGCGCAGTGCGACGGCTCCAGGTGCGGCCGTCCCACCCCCTCGCTTGAGAACCTTGATGCCCGCCGTCGCGATGCGGGCAGCCCCCACTGCGGTCGTGAGCCTCGCCCGCTGGACGATCGACGAAACGATCAAGACCCCGATTCCTCGCTGGAGATGATCACCGCCACGATCGTCAATGCATCAAAATCAATCGCCGGAAGCACTTGAATTGTCTGCGAATCGGACTGATTGTCGAGCACTGGCTCCCCGGACACCTGACCAATGATCAGTCCTCCCGGAACCCGCGCGGTCCGCGCTCCCGTTTCGTCGGATGTCACCACCGTCTCGCCTTCCTGCGGAACAATTGCCCGATCGACGTGCTGGAGCTCCATCCGTCCTCCAACCTGCCAGCGTCCGTACACGACGCCCACCCCTTTCGACTCGAGCAGACGGGCGCCAACAGCCGACGTGGCGTCGATGGCCAGGGTTACGCGAGAGGTGGTCTCTTCAACTGCGGTGACCAGGCCCACGAAGTAATACGGTGAAACGACCGCCATTCCGACTTCGACGCCATCCCGCGAGCCTCTGTCGATGATGATGAATTTCTGCAGGCCTGCCGGGTCGTAATTCACGACGTTCGCCGCCAGGTGAACGCGGCCTGGATTGGAGTTCTCCACGTCGAGGATCTTCTGGAGTTGTTCGTAGTCCTCCAGTTGAACCTTCAACTCCGCATTCTCAGCAAGGGCAGCGTCACGCTCGGCCGTCACTTGTTCGAGTTCGATTTCCACGCTGGAAAGGGAATTACCGCGATCGAGGAGGCTGTCGATCCCGTCGACGACAGGTGAGGTCACCGTTCGCAACCCGGACTTGAGCGGGTCCAGTGTATGACGGTTATCGAGCGCAATGAGGGTCACGGCCATCAACACGAAGAGTATGACCAACGCCAGGGTATGCCGGATGCCAAGGGTTGTCACAAGCGACACTCCGGAACGCGGTCAGAGTCGAACCAGCTCTGAGCCAACCCTTTCTGCAAGTACACCATCCGGTCACGCAACGGAGAACCCATGTCAGCGGACATCTGCGGCGGAATCGGGGGGACGGCAGCCAGGAGTGCTGCTTCTACCCCGTCGGTCGCAGCTCCTGGCCGCCTGCGAGCGCACGCTCGTACAAATGCAACGCCTCAGCAACCCGGCCGGTTCCTCTGGCCACGCAGGTCAGCGGATCCTCGGCTCGGTAGACCGGCATCTTTAGCTCATTCTGCAGTCGACGGTCGATTCCATGCAGGAGTGCGCCACCACCAGCCAGCACGATGCCGTTCTCCATGATGTCGGCAACCAGCTCAGGCGGAGTCTCCTCGATCGCCGTCTTCACCAGTTCGACAATCGTATTGACTGGTTGAGAAATCGCATCGCGCAATTCGACCGAGCTCACTTCGACCGCCTTGGGCAGTCCAGTGAGGAGATCTCGGCCGCGTAGCATCACCCGGATCTCCTCTTCCAGAGGATACGCCGACCCAGCTGCAATCTTGGCGTTTTCCGCGGTCCGCTCACCAATCACCAGATTATGATCGCGCCGGGCGTACTGGATGATCGCGTCGTCGATCTCATCGCCCGCGACGCGGATCGAGTGATTGACCACGATGCCGCCCAGTGAAATGACCGCCACTTCAGTCGTTCCGCCACCAATGTCGACAATCATGCTGCCAACGGGTTCGTTGATCGGCAACCCGGCGCCGATGGCGGCGGCCATGGGTTCTTCGATCGTGTATGCCTCCCGGGCGCCTGCCGAGAGCGCGGCATCCTTCGCGGCACGCTTTTCCACTTCAGTCACGCCGCTCGGAATCCCGATGACGACCCGAGGGTGCGGCGCCATCATTCGCTGCATATGCACTTTGCGAATGAAATAGTGAAGCATCATTTCGACGGTATCGAAATCGGCAATGACGCCGTCTTTGAGCGGTCGCACCGCGATGATGCTATTGGGCGTTTTTCCCACCATCGCCTTGCCTTCGACACCAACAGCAAGCGCTCGCTTCGTCTTGGTGTCGATAGCTACCACGGACGGTTCGGAAATAACGATACCCTTGCCGCGCACATACACCAACGTGTTGGCGGTGCCCAGATCGATCCCGAGGTCACGGCTGAAAAACCCGAAAAGCGCTGCTAGAGGACGAATCACATCAAGGTTCCTCGTTGAGCATCCTGATACCACACGCCGTGTTTACGACGAGTCTTCCGTGACGCAAGTTGCGGTGTGTCATGAGCACGGATCGAGTGTGGCAGGGTGTTAGACGACCCGGTGGAGTATAGCATAGCAAGCCCTCGACGTGTTGATTATGTTCAGCATCGCTCACCGCTCATTCGTCGTCGACGAGACCCCCGCCACGGGTGAAGGCGAACCTCTGGGCGGGACTTCTGCTTCAATCGGAGGCGAGAGAACCACATCACCATCGAAGTCGGAAAACTCGGTGATCATATAGTGAGCGCGCGCAATCATCGAGTCACGCACCAACATCCCCGACTCCTCGTCGATGCACCACGCATACCAGGCAATCGCCTGTCGCTCGCCGCCGGGAACAACGAACGTGATAACCCGGCAAGGTCCGTCCGGGCCGTCGGTCACTGGCCCAAGCTGAAACCCGGTCGCCCCTTCGTATTCCCCGCCCCATTCGCTTGGAGGAATCAGCGCGTTCGATTCCCGAACGTCCCACGCTTCACCCGGATATCGGCTCCACGCCGTCGTGCCAATGACATACGCTTCGAGTCCTCCCGGCGTCACGTATCGAAAACCTGGTTCCGATCCATCGCTGCCATCATTTACCTCGCGAAAGGACACCACCGCGAGACCTTCACCATTGCTCAGCTGTTGCTCATACCGAACACGATGCCAGTTGGCCACCGCCTCCGAGGCTCGCTCGTAGAGTGCCCGCGCTTCCGGATCTTCCGGGAGAAGTTCGACACGCTCATTGCCGAACAGATTGGGATCGGGCAGGAGCACGAAAAATGTCGCCAACCGGATTTCGTCACTGGTTACCCGGATCTCCCAGGCATCGCCGCCGCTGAAATCGAAATCGCTGCTGCCGCGTTGATCGCTGCCTTCCAGCTCGAGTGACAGCGTTGCCGTGTCCGCTTCGCCTCGATAGGGAATCAGTTCGACGCCAACAACATCGATGTCTGCCAGCCAGCTCCCGTCGACCGGATCGACGTCGACCTGCAGCCTGTTCGTCCCCCCGTCACCGGGATCGACATCCAGGATCACTGAGCCAACAGTCTCTTCCCCATCCGGCACGGCCCAGCCGAGCCGCAACAGACCCAGTTCCTCGTCGTCATCTCCGCCGTCCCCCTGATTGAGGAAAATCAGCGCGGCGGCGCCAATCAGGGCCACGGCGCACAGGGCGAGGAGAATCATCCACAGCCGGCTGGCCTTGGCTGGAGCTTCTTCCATGATCTCTTTGGGCTCAGGAGTCATGCGATTCGCAAACGATTTCCGGTTCGGCGGCCGCCGTGTCAGCCGCGACGACGAACACGGCTTCGGCAACCTGTGGACCAACGACGTGATCGATGCCGCCAATGTCCAGGCGGATCAAATCATCAAAAGGGACGCGCGCGATGACGGTAACTTCTGTCCCGGGGACGAGATCCATGGCACCGAGATAACGCAAAAGTTCAGGATCGCGGTCAGAGACGCGGATCACCCGCACCCGCTGATTGGCAGCGACCTCACGGAGAAGCGTACCTGCTTCCGCCGAAACTGATCCATCGGCCGCCGGAATAGGATCGCCATGCGGGTCACGCGTCGGAAAGCCAAGCGCGGAGTCCATGCGCGCTTCCAGGTCATCTGACACAAGATGCTCGAGCTTCTCGGCTTCATCATGGACCTCATCCCACCGATACCCAAGCGTCTCGGCCAGGTAGAGCTCGAGAAGTCGATGATGGCGGATGACCTCAAGTGCGATGCGCTCTCCGGCCGGGGTCAGCTCGACTCCCTGATACCGCGTGTGCGTCAGCAGGCGCATCGCATGGAGACGCTTGATCATGTTCGTGACCGATGGACCGGTGATGGCCAGTTCCTCGGCAAGCGCCTGGGTCGTCGCAGGTTTGCCGCTCTCGATGATGCGATAGACCGCCTTGAGGTAGTCCTCCATCGCGTGAGTGACGTGTGGAGAAAGTTCGATGTGCTCTTCCATGCGGATCGTGGCTCGCTTGTCGATCAGGCGGTCCGTGCTCAACCTGCCGGTCCGCCCCCGCTAATGCTGGGCGGCCCGGTTTCCAGTGTCAAGCGAGTGACCTCGCGCTGGTCCCAGGTTGGGCGGGCTTCACGAGTGCGTGATACTTAGCGCCTTGGTAGCTTGCAGAGTCATGAAGGAGCTGCAATGAGCGAAATCGAGCACCTGTCGATGGAAGAAGGCAACGTGCCTGGAGAAGAATCTCCAGTTTCGAAGCGCGTGCTGGTGATCTTCCCACACCCTGACGACGCGGATTTTTCCTGCGGCGGAACGATGGCCCGCTG
>JBFWRO010000160.1:0-6537 GCA_050248865.1 Thermomicrobiales bacterium
CCGGTGCACTTCCGGGATGCACTCGCATTTATCGACGACCACCTTGCCGCCCGCCGAGCAGTTCTGGTTCTCTGTCTGATGGGTCTGGGGCGCTCCGGGTCGATTCTTGGGTCGTGGTTGATTCGCGCCGGCGCGACGGCTGAGCGAGCCCTTGCCGAGATCCGCGAGATCTGCCCGGGAGCAGTCGAGAATGATGATCAGGAAGCCGCCCTCCGGCAATTTGCCCTGGCTCGATCCTGGATTATCTAAATCCCGGTCACGAGCGAATCCGAGTCGTCCAGATGTGTACGTCCCAGCGAAGGCTCATGCCGTGCTACACTGCGGCACTCAGACGAGCAACCTCTACAGCGCTGGAGTGACTCTTGGCAGGCTACATTCTTGCGCGAATTCTGAGCCTGATATTCGTGCTCTTTGTGGTTTCGCTGATCGCGTTTCTGCTGATGCACGCCGTGCCAGGCGGACCGTTCGATCTCGGTGAACGCAGGCTGCCGGAGGCCACGAGGCAGGCCCAGCTGGAAAAGTACGGGCTCGATCAGCCGCTTCTGGTCCAGTATGGGAAATATATGTGGCACGCGCTCCAGGGTGATTTCGGCGTGCCATTCCAGCGTCCGACGGAAACCGTCACCGGTCTGATTGCCGATCGCTGGCCAGTGACCATCAAGATCGGTATTCCGACGATCATCATTGGTTACGGTCTTGGCACCATTCTTGGCGTGGTCGCGGCATTGCGGCAGAACAGCTGGCTCGACTACCTGGTGACATCGGTGGGTACTCTCGGGCTCACCGTACCAAGCTGGGTTATCGGCACATGGCTCATTCTGATCTTTAGCGTTCGGTTTGGGTGGCTGCCGACTGGGGGCTGGGGCGAACCGAAGCACTACATTATGCCGGTGCTCGCCTATTCGCTGGCGCCGATGGCGCTAGTCGCCAGATACACCAGGGTGTCGATCATCGAAACCATGCGCGCGGATTATGTCCGCACGGCGCGAGCCAAAGGTCTCAGCGAAAAGCGGGTCATGATCTCGCACGTGGCACGCAACGCAGCCATTCCCTGGGTGACCGTCCTGTTGCCAGAGATCCCAAATATCCTGACCGGGTCCATTTTCATCGAATCCGTGTTTCGCATTCCCGGCCTGGGTTCTTATTTCGTTTCCAGCACGCTGAGCCGGGATTACCCGCTCATCCTGGCCCTGACGCTTTTGATTGCCGCGTTGTGGGGCATCACCTACCTGATTACCGATCTCCTGTACACCGTTCTGGATCCGCGCATTCGATTGACCCGGCCGTAGGACTGATCGATGAGCCTTACTCCTCCTGCTGTTTCAATCGATGCCACTGAATTCGAATTAGGGGGAAGACGGAAGTACCGCACGAACTTCAGTCTGGCGGTCCATCGCTTTCGTCGTCAGAAACTTGGCATGGTCGGCCTGGCCATGGTGCTCACTCTGGTCTTCGTAGCGGTCTTTGCGCCGTGGGTGGCGCCCACCCACTACGCCACCGCCGATTTCATGGCCGTAAACCAGTTCCCCAGCCGAGACTACCCGATGGGGACCGACTCGATTGGGCGCGATTACCTGAGCCGCGTAATCTACGGGATTCGAACATCCCTGACGGTCGGATTCATGGCAGTGATCGTGGCCTGCCTGATCGGCATTCCGCTCGGTTTGGCATCCGGCCTGCGGGGAGGAATGACCGATTTCATCATTATGCGGATTGTCGAGGTGATGACGGCATTTCCAGGTCTTCTTTTCGCGATTTTTCTCCTTTCAGTCGTCAATAGCGGGATCTGGGGAACAGTTTTTTCGAACAACACGCTGAACGTTGTTTTCGTTATCGGCGTGACGAACTGGGTGGGACTGTGCCGATTAACTCGAGCACAGATACTCGCACTGCGAGAACGGGAATATGTCGAGGCAGCGCGAAGTATTGGCGCTCGGCAATTTCACATCGGATTTCGGCATCTGATGCCAAACGCGATTCCCCCACTCATCGTGGCGATCACGCTCCTGATCCCGGCAGCGATTTTTGCGGAGGCAGGATTGAGCTTCCTTGGACTGGGGATCAACGAGCCAACTCCCAGTCTGGGTCGCATGGTTGCCGACAGTCGTCAGTCTATTCAGCTCTACTGGTATCTCGGGCTTTTCCCCACGGTCGCCATCGCGCTCTGCGTGCTTGGGTTTGCTTTCGTGGGTGATGGGTTGCGCGATGCTCTCGATCCGCGTCAGAATTAGCCGACTCTGGAAAGTACGACCGGCGGGACCATCGACGTCCGATTGCGCCCATCCGGTCTCAGGAGGACTTCGATGACCGATTTCAGGACGAAGTTGCTGGATCACCGTGCCGACCGGCGCAAGGTGCTCGGCGGCATTGCCGCTTCAGGACTGGGAATGTTCGGGGGAGCGATGCTTCTGCCCGACGGCGCGCTGGCCAGCCCCGCGGCGGGTCGCCCGCGTGCGGTGCGCTCGATGCAGGATCTCCCGGAAGGCGCAGCGCCGGTCGAGCAGCAGATTCTGTATTTGCCCGATGATGCCGCGGTAGCCCGTGTGCTCGATTTCTATGTGTCGGTGTACACCCGCCCGTCCGATGCGGCATCGGACCTCTTCAGCGAACCACTGGTCAGACTCGACAAGAACTTCCAGATTCTGCCGGCGGCAGCCGAGTCGTGGGCCGGATCAGAGGACGGCAAGACCTGGACATTCAAGATTCGCGAAGGACTGATGTGGAGCGACGGCAATCCGGTGACAGCGGCCGATTGGATCGCCAGTTTTCAGAATGCCGCGACGCCTGAGTTCGCATGGGACTTCACGTGGTTCTTCCAGGGAGTGCTGACCAACTGGACCCAGGCCGTCAATGGCGAGGTCGCCCCGGACCAGATCGGCATCGCTCAGGGAGCGAACGAATACGAGCTGGTTTTCACCACAGAGACCGCAGCTCCGTATCTCCCGGCGATGCTGCTGTACTCGAATCCGTTGTCCGCTGCGGGTCTGGCAGCGAACGGTCCGCTGTACAACACCGATCCGGCTACGGCCATCTCTTCGGGGCCATATATTCTGACCGAATGGTCGCCGGATCAGCAGATCGTCTACAACCGCAACGAGGCCTACACCGGAACGCTTCCCGTATTCATCGAGCAAATCGTGATCAGGCTGACGAGCAAGGACAACTATTTCGCCATGTATCAGGCGAACGAGATCGACTTCGTCCGCCATCCTGCACCCGCCGCGATCGAAATCATGCAGAGCGACGAAGCGACCGCCGCGGAGATTCACTCGACTCCTGGAGACTTCCCAACTTATTACCTGTTCTTTGACCAGTCGCAGGCTCCGTTCAATGACCTGAAGGTGCGACAGGCATGGAGTCATGCGATTGATCGCGACGCCTTGAAGGAGGCAGTGCTTGGTCCGGCGGGCATTCCGGCCTACTCGTGGCTGGCACCTGGCTTCCCGGCCAGTCAGACCGAGGAAATCAAGGATGTTCAGGGATTCGATCCGGAGCTGGCGCGGTCACTTCTCGCAGAAGCCGGATTCCCGGATGGTGAAGGATTCCCGGGGCTGGAAATGCAGCTGCGCGCACCGAACCCCCTGGAGCGTTCGGTGGCTGCAGCCATTGCCGCCATGCTCAAGGAGCATCTGAACGTCGATGTCGAGTTGCTGGAGCGCGATTCGCAAGGTTTCACGGCAGACATGAATGCCAAACCGACGATGATCCAGCTCGGATTCGTTCGGTACGGCATGGACTTCCTCGATCCGATCAACATGCTCAGCGTGTGGTTCTCTGGCGGGCGGCACGATACCTGGACTAATGAGGAATTCGAATCCCAGGCGCGTGCGGCCGGCGAGTTCCTCGGCGATGAGGCGGAGCGCATCGCCATGTTTCAGGCAGCTGAGCGAGTCATGGTCGAAGATGTGGGGGCCGTGTACGTCTACCACGGAACGGAAGTGCAGCTGATCAAGCCGTGGGTCACCGGACCCTTCAAGGATCCGGACGACAATGGCCAGACCGGAATGCACTGGCCGTCGTTTGCAACCATGAGCACGGTGCCCGGCGAGTTGTATATCGGCGCGGATGTGCCGGGCCGCTAGCGGTCAGATATTCCTTAGCGCACGGATGCGTCGCAGGCAATATGCCTGCGCCGCATCGTTTGTCATTCAAAATACGTATCCTTGCGGATAGCCACTTCCGACTGGCGCTGTATGGTGAGATCAGGTCCAGCACTCGCTGGGCAAGGCATATCGGCCAACCAATTGCCTGAAGGGGAGCTACGAAGATGAAGCCACCGCGGGACAGCTTTCTTTCCTCAGAACCTGCCGATGATCTCTACCGGACTGCACTCGAGCTCGCGAGCAAACCCGAGTTTCTACTGGCCTGGAACAGCTACGAGCAAGACACTCGCGGGAAGACCAGGTTCGACAAGCATCTGGCCGGTCAGGGTCTCGAGCTGCCCGAGGGATTGCAGGTGATTCCGCTTGGTTTCGAAGGGAAACCCGGCCCGGATTTTATTCCCTGGACGATCCGGCTCACCAACTGCCGCACCTTCTATGTCAGCGATGAGCCGGGCGAAAAACCGCGAGAACACACCGTCTGCTTCGGCATCGAGATCCTGCCAACCCGGATTCCGGGAGGACCGATCGGATAAGTCGGCAGCCGCACCTCTGCTTCGGCTCAGCCCTTCGGTCAAGGAGAAGGGGTCCCCTCCGGAGACGCGACAGGCGAGGACCGGGGCGAAGCGGCTGGCGATGCCAACGGCGCCGCCGGCGATCCGGTATCGGCGACAGGAGACGCCTCCGCAGCAGGTGACGCCACCCCGATCGGGGTGGCCGCAATTGGCGTCGCATCTTCGAGCGGCGGTTCTGCCGGCGGAAAGATCGGGATGGACATCACCGCTGAGACGTTGCGGTCACTGACGCGCATGGTGTTGTCGATCGCCAGCGCGATGCCAATCGGCGATTCCATTTGCTCAGATCCAGCGTCGGCGATACTACCCAGGTAGTTACCCTCGACGTCATACATCTCCACTGTGCCGGTGCCTGATGAGGTGGCGTAGAGCGTTCCGTACTGGTCGAAGGCCAGATAGGGCTCGAAGTACGTCTGGCCCTGCCAGGCATTGACCGGCCACTGGGCAAGGGGCGTGCCGTCTCGAGCAAATACGCTGATCCGCCCGTTGCCAGAGTCTGCGACGTAGACCCGATCATCAGGACCTATGGCGATGCCGACCGGCTCGATGAATTGCGATGGCCCGGAACCGTATCCGCCCCAGGAGCGTATGAACGTACCGTCCGGAGCGAAGACCTGCACACGTTCATTTCCGGTGTCGACAACATAGATCTCATTTGCTGTCGACGCAATATCCCGCGGACCGAAAAACTGTCCGGGGAGATCACTTCCCTCTGACGCGTCGAAGGTGTCTCCGAACGATCCGAACTCCCGGGCAACCTGCCCATCGTTGTTCAGCACCACGATGCGGTGATTCCAGGTATCGGCTACCAGTATGAGGCCATCGAAGCTCACGTCGATGCCGGTCGGGCCCAACCCGTCGGCCGTCACTTCGAAGGTCACGCCTGAGTCGGGACCACCCCAGGCACCCTGGAAGGCGCCTGCTGCATCGAATCGCTGCACGCGGCCGTTTGCGGAGTCGACAACATAGATGGTGCCATCGCCGGAATTGATAGCCACACCACGCGGCTGATTGAATTGACCACGTCCCGATCCAGTACCGACACGTTCATTGATGGCGTACGGTCCTGTGCTCGTGAACAACTGCTGAGATAGCCGCTGCCCGTAACCGACGGCGACCGACTCGGGGTCAGGCTGAGTAATGCCCTGCCGGAAGAGAAGGAAGTCGATTCCTTCGCTCCAGCGCGAGGGGAAGAAAATACTTTCGAGGACTGAGTTGAAACTCGGAGTCAGATACTGCGGTGGGACCCTGTTGCGGCTGGGCGAAATGCGGTGCGTGTAACCCGAGGTGTCCATTCCGGTCGAATCGCGGCTGATGACGAGATCGACACCAGTGCCAACGCCCTGGCCCGGCTCGACAATCGACAGGTTGGGATACTCCCGCAGATACCACAGGTATGGCAGATCGACGTCTGATTCGAGGGCAATCGATATGCCGTGACCGCCGGTGGGATCCTCGACGGTTGGATCCAGCAGGGTCAGGTCGCGGGAGAGGTGATTCACCTGGCGCACCAAAGCCAGAACCGACGGAGGAGATGTCTGCTGAGCGAGGAGTTCGAGACTTGTGTCGGCACGGTGATAGCTGAGGTACATAGATGAGCGTATGGTGAACGCCCCTAGCAGGATGATCAATGCAGTCAAGAGCACTGCACCCGTCGTCCGGACGCGAGAATCATGTGTTACCGCGATTCTGCCGCGCAATAGCACGAAGGTCGCGATGAGGAGGGGCACTACCGCGATCAGCAGGACAGCGATCACCTCGAATGCGGCGCGTCCACTATCTGATTCATCACTGGCTTCGTCCAGCGCGACAATCCAGGCAACGATGGAGGCGAGAGCGCCAGCCGTCGCCAGAACGAGCAA
>JBFWRO010000161.1:0-6535 GCA_050248865.1 Thermomicrobiales bacterium
CCGGGTGATCGCGTCAACGGACGACGATTTCCACGATTGCTGGTTCATCAGGGAGCCGTCCTGCCCTCTTCGATCCGTCCGGCGAACCGGCAGGAGTCCTGGAGAGATTGGTGATCACCACGCCGAAGAGAATGGTGGCCCCGCCCAGGATCAGCCAGGCGGTGATCGATTCGTCCAGAATCAACCAGGCCGTGAGGATGCCAAACACTGGTACCAGGTAAAGATAGATCGATGCTTGACTGGGAGAGAGCGATTTCAAACCTTTGTACCAGAGCAGGTACGCCAGGGCATAGGCCATGATGGATGCAAAGAACGCCGCGAACCACCCTCGCGCATCGAGACTGCGAATACGTGACGTCGTCCCTTCGTGCCACAGGGGGACGGTGAGGAAGAGCATCGTCCCGCAAATGACCGTGTACGCCGCGACATGGATCGGCGGATAGGTGGCGAGCAAGGGCTTGCTGAGCACGGTATAGATGGCCCACGAAAGCGGCGCGATCACCAGTATCGCCGCCCCTTTGATCTGTCCGCCGGCGAAGTCTGTGCCCTGCCCGGTGCCAAGAAACAACACGATCAGAAACCCGGTGAAAGCGATGATTACACCAGCGACCGTCCGGAGCGAAATGCGCTCCTGGCCCAGCAATGCAGCGATGATCACCGTGAAGACGGGGTTACTGGTGACGATCAAGCTGGCCAGCGCCGCGGGAAGCAGGTTCTGGCCATAGGTTGTGGCCAGGTTCATGACGGTGATGCCCACCAGACCGAGCAACACGAGAAGGACGATATCCTTTCGGCGCATGGGAATGAGTGGGTTGCCAGAGACGAGAAGAAAGATGAGGAAGAACCCCGACGCACCGAGCGCCCGCAGAAATACCACGTCCAGCGGCTCCAGAGCCGTCAACAACTCCTTGATCGCACTGAAATTGGCGCCCCACAGGAATGCGGTAAACAGCAGGGCGGCGTGAACGAGAAGTTTCTGGGGCAGGTGCACGGAAGCATGACTCCGCCTGATCGTGAGCGGGTGTTCAGCAGATCATCGCACAGTCTCAGGGGGGAGAGATTTCGCTGTGTTTCCCGGCGGCTGATCTTCGCGTGATGATTCCCATGCCGACAGCCAACCCGAGGAGAGCGTTGCGTCCGCGTATCGGTCCGATTTCGCCTGCGGAATGCATTCCGGCATGAGGGAGACCGGGATACCAGCGCTCCACCTCACCAGCGTCATGGCTCGCTGATCCAAACACTATCGATCCCCGGGCACTGGAAGCATGGATCAGCGCCGCGACAGGGGTGCTCGTCTGGAGGCGGTCCCGCGATTCACTGAGGGCCAGGGTCAGGTCGAGGCTTGCGGTGGCGGCATCCAGAAGGTGAAACTGGATGGTTTGCCCGACGCGCGGTTTGGCATCCACCGCAATGGCCCCTCGCTCCCAGTCGACCGCGGAAATTGGACGAATCAGAAAGTCACCGCGTGCAAAGGCGTCCTGATACTCATTGGCCGCGAATCCGACCATCAGGTTGCCCTCAGCCTCGAGCTGCATATCAGATGGAAGGATCTGCAGCGTCTCACCCAGCAGCGTCAGCGCAGGCCGATTCGAGATCGAATCGATCCACTCGCCGCGGGCGCCGGTGATCGTCCATGTTTCGCCGATTGGTTCACAACCGTGCGAGACCACCGGCAGAAGGTCATAGTCGCCACCGATGGCGATGCCCACTCCACCATCTCCATAAACCGAGCCGTTCAGGAAGACCCACGACCGGCGCTGAAAGCGTGCCGCCGGGGTGGCCATTCCGCCGACAATTGGCCGGTCGGGAAAAGCGTGGGACAACTGCGAGATCATCGTTTCTGCGTCGTACTGGAAGCGGTCGCCGAGGAGCGCCCAGCCATTGACTTCGTCGAGAGCGATACCGAGCCTTTCCCGCATCGCCTCCGGGGAGACCTGATCCTCGAACAGCGCCCCGGTCATCCGCACCGGTCTGAGAATAGCTCCCGGCAACTCCAGGGCGATCATCGCCATCGCCGGTTCGTCCTCTGCCTCGAACCCGTTGGCGATCGGGCCAGTTGTCGAACAGCCGGCCATCAACATCGCACCCGATTGCTCCCATGCGGCCTGCGCGACATCGGGAAAGTGCTCGGTGAAACGAGGCGAGGCATAGAGAAAGGCCAGGTCGGGCCGCGTGACATCGAGCTGGCCGAGCACCGCATCGAGCACATCATCCCACCGCTCTCCGCTGGCTACCGCAGCGCTGGCTCGTGGCAACATCCGGGCGGGAGTCGTCCCCGCACTGGGTGATTGAGCGTCTGTATGAATGGTTTCAGGAAATCCAGCATCCATGCGCCAAGCCTACCATCAGCAACCCTGTCGAGAACCGGATGACGCGCGGGCGCCGCTGGAACGCCGGGAGGTCACAAGTGGCGCAGAAAGAGCTCCGGGTCGTTGAGGAAATCGCGGGTCAACGTGACGTGCTCGAGCGATTCCCACTGAGCCGGCTGGATCCCGGTGTCGTCGAACGAGAAGATCGCGGCCCCCGGGATTGCCATGAGGAGCGGAGAGTGGGTGGCGATGATGAATTGGGCGGCATCATGCCGGGTGGCATGCATGATCAGCGAAATCAGGCTGAGCTGCCGGTGCGGTGAGAGAGGAGCTTCCGGTTCGTCGAGCAGATACAGTCCCCGGCCTCGTATCTGGCCGGCGAAGAGCTCGAGAAACTGCTCGCCGTGTGACCTGGCATCGACGCCCTCTCCATAGCGACGCCTCAGCTCGCCAATCTCCCGGGTCGGCGCCTGCAACGCAAACGCGCGGGCGCGATCGGAGAGCGCGTCGTTCGATCGAATCCTGTCAACATCTGCCTCGAACTCGGCCCGGAGCGTGTCCATGCGTCTGGCAAAGCCGAAAAAATCCTCCGCCCGCAGAAAGAAGCCAAGCCGCGACCGCGGCCCGGACCAGCTCAGGGACAACTCGTCTGCAAGAACTCTCGCATGGGCGAGCGTGGCATCGATCGAGAGGTCGATGTGGCCAACGGCCGGAAGCTCGGTCGCGGATGCGAGTGCTTCGAGGAGCGTCGATTTACCCGAGCCGTTCTCCCCAACGAAGATCGTCACCGGCGATGACAGGTTCAGTGTCTCGTCTCTCAACGTGCCGACAAAAGGAAGATCGAACGGAAAGGATCTCGGAAGCGGATCATTACTGGATGATCGTAATCTGATGGACTGGAGATGCGTCATCGATTTTACTCGGCCGCGGCGGCGCCTTGAACTGCCTTGACTCCCAGATACGCCGCGGCGGAAATGCCCAGAAGGGTGTTCAGACCGGCGTCGAACTCCGGAAACGTCACGGCGCCCGACGGGTCGGTGAGCTCCCGCAGGAAAAACACCGCATACGCGCCGGAAACCAGTAGAGTCATGAGCAGAAACTGCACCCTGGACAGGTCGAGGTAGGCGGCATGGCTGGCGACATCCCCTTTGGCGATATCCGACCAGGAAGAACGCGACACGTCATCCTTTCCAGCAATGACGCCGTAGAACCGATTTGGTGAGACTCCGTCTCGCGCGACGTCAGCGGTCTGGCCATCGGGCCATGAGGCGAGGAGGCCGGCATACTGGCAGCTGCGATTGGCCCTGGCGTTGAGCGAACGGGCGCTGTTTGCGCTGTTGGCCACCGACGCCAGAATCAGCACTGCCGCACTGAGTGCGACGAGGACCAGGAACTGTTCCGGATAATGCAGATCCCAGGGGCTGGCCGTGCATGCTCCGGCGGGCGGGGCGGCGCCGGCATCAGGAACTTCGCATCCCCGGGCGAGGTTGACGGCCAGTCCAGTAGCGATCCCGGAAATGACGATGGTGCCCCAGACGATCGCCTGCAACCGCGAGAGGCTCTTGCGGTTCGTGGCATCGATCAGCAGACCGTCCCAATACCCTCGTTTTTCGAATCCCAGCGTGACGCCGGCAATAGCGACAAGCATTATCGCGCCGACCCATGCCCAGCCCGGGTGCTCGATCAACTGCCCGGCGAACCAGGACGACTGGTCGGCGGCAAGCGACATACCCGGCAAGGCCAGGATGACGGCCGTGGTCAGCAAACCCAATGCGCGGTCTTTCACTGGAGCTCCTTCACGCTGCAAATCGGCCTCCGCGCACATGGTACTCCGGGGCGGATCGTTGGTCGCCACAGCGGATCCTCCCATGTCCCTGCGGACCATCCATCGTCACGCGGGACAATGGCGACGAACACTGGGCAGCGTGGGTAATGACTGGGTTGGCGGAAGGCATGGCGCCGGTCTGGCGAGCAACTGGGTGCGCGCATGCGGATTGCGGTGTGGCGAAAGCGATGCTACCGTTCCGTCCTCTCGACGACGAGGAATCGTGTTCAAAAGAAGACGTCCGGAACATGCCGGGGAAGGCCTTGCGTTCACTGTGAGAATCACCAGTATCGAAACGATATCCGTGGTGGTCCCGATTCGGGAGGGCACGTGGCATAGCCCGGAGTATGAGCCGGAAGACTATGTGCATGGCGGAGCGACGATCAGCCTGGACTGGCAGCAGTTCCCAATTGTCCTGCTCAGGATGCATACGGATGAAGGTCTGGTTGGCCTCGGTGAAGTGCCGAAGGGCGTGTCCGAGTCGGAAGTCCGCAGACCCGCCCAATACTACGAAGGGCGAGATCTCTTCTCTTTCAATCTGCAGGAGTTGCCGTACGAGTGGTTCTGGTTCGAGGACACATCGGTCTATCTGGCCTATGAAATGGCGCTTTTCGATCTCATGGGCAAGGCGCTCGGGATTCCGGCCTATCGCCTGCTTGGTGGCGGGAAATACCGGGATCTCGTGCCAGTATCCCGTTGTTCGGGTCGAATGACTCCCGCGCACGCTGCCGAAACGGCCAGGGAGGCGGTTGCGCAGGGGTACACCGTACTGAAGATGAAAGCCAAGGCCGACGACGATCTCGCCGACCGGCTGGAAGCGATTCAGGACGCCGTCGGAGACGACTTGGGCGTCGTTGTCGATCCCAACCAGCGGTTCTCCAATCCGGCGACGCTCATGAAGATCATCGAAGCGATACGCGCGCGTGGCATTACGAATGTCCAGTGCTTCGAGAGCCCTTTCGACCAGTCGAATCTCGACTGGTACTCCCTTGCTCGCGGCAAGATGTCCACGGCGATTGCCTTGCACATCGAGGGACCGCATCAGATCCGGGAGGCGATCCGGCGCGAAGCATGCGACTGGATCAACACCGGCGGGTCGATGGTGAATTGCTACAAGACCTCGGCGCTGTGCGAAGCGGCGGGCATCCCGACCTGGCACGGATCGGGTGTCGACCTGGGAATCGCGGAAGCGGCGCATACCCATGCGGCGGCGGCCTGCAAATCGATGACGCTGACCAGTGACATCTGCAGCGAGGTCCTGCGGGAGGACGACTTGATCGTCGATCCGCTGGTCATCGAGAACGGGCACGTTCGGGTGCCAGAGGGACCCGGCCTGGGTGTCGAGCTGGACGAAGACGCACTCGAGCGCTATCGCGTGCGAGAATGAAGCGCACATACGTGAAAGGAGTGGAACACGCCATCGCAATGAACGAGTCTCAAACCGTTCGTACGGACTCAAGTCCATTTCAGCAAGGAGCAGAACCACAATGGGTGAGTACTGGAATCTCGATCGATTGACGCAGGAATGGGAAGCGCGGGGCCTCAGCCGCCGGGACCTGATGAAACTGATCGGCGCGGGCGCCGGCGGGGCGGCAGTCTCGACGATCATGCGACACGACGCTGCTTTGGCCCAGGATGCAAGTCCCGCGGCATCCGGAGGGGAAGCCAGAGTGCTCTGGCGAGCGCCAAATACGCTCAATCCGCTGTTCTCGAGCTCAGGAAATGAGCAGCATGTGGAACGGGCGATGTTCGGGGCGCTGGTCAAAATGAGCGACGCGCTGATCCCGACCCCCGATCTCTGCGAGTCGGTCGAAGCCAATCCCGAGGGCACGCAGTACACCTTTGTCCTGAAGGAGGGGCTGACGTTTACCGACGGCACCCCGATGACATCGGCCGACGTGATCTTCACGCTCGAGCGCGCCATCAACCCGGCCACCGGCTCGATCTGGACGGGACGGTTATCGAACGTTGCAGGAGCGGCCGATTACGACGGCTCCGGAGAGGTCGAAGGCCTGGTGGCGGTCGACGACCGGACGATTCAGATCAACATGGCGAGCCCGGATGGCGTGTTCCTCGTGAACCTCTGCAGTTTCTCCGGACTCGGCATGCTGCCGCAGCATATTCTCGGCGAGGTGGCGCCCGATCAACTGCGAGAGAATGAGTTCTCCCTCAACCCGACGGTCACGGCTGGTCCATTTTCATTCGTGCAGTACCAGACCGATCAGTTCCTCGAAATGCAGCGACACGACGGTTATCCCGATTCCGTGGGACTGGACCGTGTCTTCCTGCCGATCCTGACGCCGGAAGTCGGGCTCGGCCAGCTCGAAACGGGTGAAATCGACGTAATGACCCTTCCCGTGGCAGAGCGTGACCGCACTGCCGGTTTGGACGGGGTCACCGT
>JBFWRO010000162.1:0-6531 GCA_050248865.1 Thermomicrobiales bacterium
GCTGTAACCGGCGATGTTCTCTTCGCTTTCGTGAACAGTGAACACATGCTCAGCGCCGGTGAGATCGTCGAACGTCGCGGTGATCGACGTCGTACTCTTCGCGACGTAGTCGCTGCGCATCTCATCATCCATCATCGCGGAATCAGGAGTTGCTGAATCATCCATCTCCGTCGTCGGCGAGCTCATGTCATCGTCGGCCATGCCAGCCTCAGGTGAGCTCATGTCATCATCGGAGGTGAGGTTGTTCAGTGGGAATACGACTTCCCCAACAGCATCACACGTGCCCGCGTGAATGTGGATGGGATGGTTGTGCTCCGTTTCTCCTGCCATGGGGGTGGCACTGTCCTGCGCGGTCGTCATGTGAGGAACCGCGACAAAACCTCCGATCAAGGCGAATGCCGCCATCAATGCCACCGTCAATCTCCAACGAGATCTGTTCATTGGTTCCCTCCTCTGCTGGGTACAACGAAAAATTGCGGTCGCGCTCCGCACTTCAGGGAACGCATATCGCGTGCCATCCAGCGATGCGGCGGGGTGCAATTTGGCGAAGATGCTGTTACGGCGTCACCGCTTCTGATGCCTGGGATCGAGTGCATCGCGGAGACCGTCGCCGACGAGGTTGAACGAGAGCACGGTGATGAAGATGGCGAGTCCGGGGAAGAATGTCAGCCACCAGGCGCCAGACTGCAGCTCACGCTGGCCGTCCTGGAGCATGTTTCCCCAGGATGGTGTCGGAATCTGCACACCAAGGCCGAGATAACTGAGACTCGCTTCGAGCAGGATGGCAAAGGAGAGCCAGATCGTCGCCTGCACGATGATGACGGCCAGCGTGTTGGGAAAGAGGTGGCGAACCATGATGCGCGGCGGCGAGGCCCCGATCGCTCGCGCGGCGATGACGTACTCCTGGTTTTTGAGCGAGAGGAACTGGCCGCGAACGAGTCGCGCCGTTCCCGGCCAGGCGGTCACGCCGATGACCGTGATGGTTGTCAGCAGGCTGGGTTCAAAGAGCGCCGCGGCGGTAATCAGCAGCAGGATCAGGGGCACAGCCAGCAGGATGTCCGTCGTCCGCATGACCAGTTGATCGACCACTCCGCCGAAGAAACCGGCCAGGGAACCGAGGGTGATGCCGATGGTCATGACGATCGCCACTGCCGCGAATCCAGTAGCCAGAGAGACTCTGCCTCCAACGACCAGACGCGCCCAGACGTCGCGCGTATTGCGGTCGGTGCCCAGCCAGTGGGCGGCGGAAGGAGGTTTCGAGCGCATTCCCGGTTCGAGCGCGTTTTCGTCGTATCGCTGAATGAGTGGCGCGGCGATCGCCGCCGCGTACAGAATGACGATCACGATCAGGCCGACGACCGCGAGTTTGTTGCGGGCGAAGCGCTTGATCGTATCGTGCCGGCGCGGTTTCGGCATACCGGCGAGACCAAGCTGATCAACAGCCAGCTCGAGCGTCTGGCCCCCGTGCTTTCCTAACCCGATTTCAGCCATGACCGTGCGCCGATCCCCTTCTCAATCCGCGAGCTTGACGCGCGGATCGACGACGACGTAGACGAAATCGGTGATTACACTGGCCACCATCACGGCAAAGCCAGAGACCAGGGTCACGCCGAGAATGACCGGATAGTCACGACGGGTGATCGCATTGAAGGCAAGATCGCCCAGCCCCGGCCAGGCGAAGATCTGCTCGATGATGACCGTGCCGCTGAGGATCTGCGGCAACTGCAAGCCAATGACCGTGACCATCGGGATCAGGGCGTTTCGAAACGCATGCCGGAAGAGTACGGGCCGGGATGGAAGCCCTTTTGCCTGGGCAACGCGAATGTAGTCCTGACCGATGACCTCGAGCATCGCCGATCGCATGAAGCGAGCGAAATACGCGATGCTGGGGAGCGCGGCTACCGCCACCGGCAACACGAAATACTTTGCCCGTTCCGGCCAGTCGTAATTCGCCTGGCCGGCGCTCAGAACCGGCAGCCAGCCCAGCTTGACGCCAATCCAGATCTGCAGGAGCAGCGCCAGCCAGAAACTCGGCAGCGCCAGACCAACAAAGGAACTGACGGTGACGACGTTGTCGAGTCGGGAATACTGGCGAGTCGCGGAGATGATGCCAACTGGCACCGCGATCATGAGCGCCAGCATCAGTGCGATGCCCTGCAGCTGAATGGTGGCCCACATGCGTTCGGTGACCAGGTCGAGTACGGGAGCGTTGTTGAAGGAGTAGGAGCGACCGAGGTCACCACGCAGAACATTGCCCAGCCAGTTGAGATACTGGACCAGTAGCGGGTCGTTGAGACCGTAGTTCTCCCTTGCCTGCTCCATGATTTGCGGGTTTGTCGCGGCCTGGGGGCCAACCAGCGCCATGATCGGATCGCCAGGAGCGGCATGAATCATTGCGAACATCAGAATGCTCAGTCCGAGCATGAGGGGAAAGAGCAGCAGTACCCTGCGCGCCATATATGCGGCCATCGGTCGCCTCTCGGTAGCGAGGTCAGAGCTGACCCGTTTTCAGCACAGGCCAGTATTTCATGGAACCAAAACCCGGTTGCCCCCCTCTCCCATCACCAGACGTGAGAGGAAGGGGAGCGCAACCGGGATGGAATCGCAATCCTACGCCGCCGGTCCGGTCATCTGAGGCAGTGAGCGGAAGATGCCGCCGTCGAGATTGCTGTTGTCGTAATTGCCGAAGTCGGCGCGGACCACATACAGGAACGGGCGGTACCAGGCCCAGTGCATTGGGACCTCATCCATCAGAATGGCCTGAATCTGGGCGTAAATCGCCTTGGCAGCCTCGACGTCGAGCTCCTGCTTCGCTTGGGTCAGAAGCTCATCGAGCTCCGGTGTGCTGAAGCCGGAGTGGTTCGAGCCTGACGTCGAGTGGAACTGCTCGAAGAGCTCGCTGGGTTCCTCGGTCACGCCGGCAAAGTCAGCGCCGACGATCTGGAAGTCGTACGTCGAGGTTGTTCGCTCGACGAGCGTCGCCCACTCGATGAACTCCACATTGAGGTTGATGCCGACAGGTTCCAGGTCGGCCTGCATGCGGATCAGCCAGTCTTCGCGAAGCACGTTGCCGGCGTTGCAGAGCGCGGTGAGCTCGGCGCCAACTGCCCCCGCTTCCTCGAGGAGCGCGCGGGCGCCATCCGGGTCGTAAGGAATCAACGGAATGTTCGGGTCGAATGCCCAGCTCCCGGGAGCAATGGGGCCTTTGCCGGCCTCGCCGAGACCCAGAAGGGAACTGGCGACGTATTCATCGACATTCACCCCCATGGCAATGGCCCGGCGGACGCGTTTGTCATCGAGCGGTGCTTCGCGGCAATTGAAGAAAGAGCCATTTGGCTGGGTGAACGGAGGGACGAGCAGCGCGAGTTCGGCATTCTGTTCGAGATCGGCGGCCAGCGTCGGCGCGGGATAGAGCGAGCCATCGATATCTCCCGACTGGAGAGCGTTGACCAGCGCGGCGGAGTCAGCAATGGTGCGATGAATGAACCGCTGAATTTCGGGTTTGCCGGGCTCCCAGAAATTGGGATTCGCTGTCGCGACGAAGTCGGCGCCGACACTCCAGCTCTCGAAAATGTAGGGGCCAGCCCCGACTGGCGAGTCCTGGAAGAATGGCTCGGTTGAAGCGCGGCTCAGATCCTTTCCTTCCAGCATCGCTTTTGGCACCACGTGGAGGAAACTAAGATTGAACAGAAATGCCGCATTGGGTTCGGCGAGCGTGATTCTCAATGTCTTGGCGTCCAGGACTTCGATCCCGGAAACACCATCCGCCTCTCCTGCGGCGTACTCAGCGGCGCCGGCAATCTGCGCAAATTTGACCGAAACGGTCGAGGCTGTTTGCGGGTTGAGAATGCCCTCGAGCGTGAACTTGACGTCCTCGGCGGTGAGCTCGGTTCCATCCGAGAACATGACGCTCGGTTGAATCGTAAAGACAAAGGAAAGATCCTGGATATCCCAGGAGGCAGCGATCCCGGGCAGCGGTTCGTAGCTTTCCGGGTGAATTCTCACAAAGTTGTCGAAGAGCATCTGCAGGCGCCACTCGGTTTCGGAGTTTTCGGAGCCGTGGAACGGGTTCATCGTGTCGGCTTCACCGAGTGTGCCAATGAGAATGGACGTTTCATCCTGTGCCAGTGCCAAGAACCTCGCTGCGGGGCTGGCAAGGGTCACGGCTGCCGATGCCGCAGTACCGCCGAGAAGCGATCGTCGCGAGATTCGCCATGTGATTGGGTCTGATTGCCGAACGGTCATCGTCGACTCCTTCGTACATTGGTACATTGACCTGACACACATTCCTGAAAGAGCACGGAACTCGAGTCAGGACACGTGCTGCCGCAGTTGCGGCTCCATTGGGAGACTCGGCGAGGCTAACAGAGCGAGAGAAAGCGTGTCAAGGCAACGGGATCGCCTTGTTCTTGCTCCAGGACGTCGTCACCGCGAACTGTTCTGTGATTTGGTCCTCGTTCATGAACGGGGACCAAATCGCGGTGAACGCGCCAGACGACCAACGGACTCTTCTCAGACCACCACGCCTAAGCCCCGTGCGCACCATGCCGCTCGCATCGACCCGTTTGCTCAGCGACACGACTCGGAGGCTCCCATCGCGATCCCTGCCGACCATCATCCTGTCACGGCTGTTGAGATTCTCGAAACGGAACCATGGAAACCAGCCAGGATCACCGGTGCAAGAAACCATCTATTCTGGAAAGGACATTTCACGGAACAGTTCAGTGACAGAGTCACTGGACTTATCTTGTGGAATTGAGAACTCCGCGCTTGGATTACTCGACGCAACGGCGGCTGGGGCCTTTCGTTCTAGAATGAAGGGGAGCCGATGTGAATAATACCCGCGTTTCAGGCAACAGCACTGCTTGGTGTTTAGTACATCAACTCTCGTCAGCTTCTCATAAGAGCCATTCAAGGAAAACGAGAAGTCTAGAACGCCTCTCCGAATCCAGAGAGCGGGTAGGAAGCGTCAGAGCATGGACGAGCGTACGTCAGCCCCAAGACTAGCGGAATCCGACCCCGCGTTGCTAGACGAACCGCAAAGCGCTAACAACCGCAGCGTGCGTCGCGGCATTGTCCGACGTGATCTGCGCGCCAAAAAGCGGCTCGGGCGATTCAGCGTGCGCCGCGGAGAGCTGGTCCACGATTATCCGGACGCACGGGCCGCTGAGTCGGGGGAACCCGAACGAACGCCCCCACTGAGGTTGGTCCCGGCGTCGTCATCCGCTCCCCCATTCAGCGTCCCAAGGTCCACGGTGCCACTTATCGGACGGGAGCTGGACGTCGCCGCCGTACATGCTCTGCTGGCCAGCCCTGATGTGTCGCTGGTGACGCTCATCGGACCAGGCGGAGTCGGAAAGACACGACTGGCGCTGGAGATCGCGCCACTCCTGCGGCACTCCTTCACAGACGGGTGCTGGTTCGTTGACCTCTCGGCCCTTCGTGATCCTGATCTGGTGCCCATCGCCATCGCTCAAGTTCTGGGCATCCGCGAGATCACTGGCATGCCGATCATCGAACGGCTGTGCCGATTCCTCGAACCCCGCACGACACTGCTCATTCTCGATAATGTCGAACAAGTCATCGGTGCGTCAGGCGACCTGGCCACATTGCTCGCCTCCAGCCCCGGCCTCAAGCTTCTCGTGACGAGCCGCATTCCTCTAAACTTGGTCGTTGAGCAGCGGTATCCGGTTCCTCCCCTTGACCTCCCTGCCGTTGGCACCGGTTCACGGCAGGAACTTGTCCTTGTGCAAAGGTCAGCCGCAATTCAACTCTTTTGCCGCAAGGCGCAGGCAGTGTATCCGGCGTTCATGCTTACCGAGGCGAATGCTTCGGCGGTGGCAGAAGTTTGCAGACGGCTTGACGGACTTCCCTTAGCGATCGAGCTTGCTGCGGCCCGGTCGAACGTCCTGCCGCCGCGGAACCTTCTCGCGAAACTCGATCATTCTCTCGGGTTACTCACCGGCGGTTCGCGGGAGATGCCAACCCGTCACTACTCCCTGCGGGACGCAATCGCCTGGAGCTACGACCTGCTCGACGAGATCGATCAACAGCTGTTCCGCCGTCTGGCCGTCTTTGCCGGTGGGTTTACGGAGTCGGCCGCGGCGGCAATCGTTGATGCTGCGCCAGCCAGCACACGCTTGTTGCTCGATCAGCTGACCAATTTGGTAGATCACAACCTGCTCACCGTTCGCCATGCGGAAGATGGGGACCCACGCTTCATCATGCTGGAGACGATTCGGGAGTATGGTCTCCAGCGCCTCGAAGCCAGCGGCGAAGAATTCGGTGCACGTACCGCCCACGCGTCGTGGTGTCTGGAACTGGTGCAGCAGGCGTTTCCATTCTGGTTCACTTCGGAACAATTACGGATCTCCAACGTGCTGGAGACTGAGCACGATAACCTGCGGGCCGCGCTGACATGGCTCTCGGATTCAGGGGACCACGTGGGAGTGGTTCGTCTCGCTGGATTCACGTGGCCGTTCTGGTTCGTGCGCAGCCACTTCTCTGATGGAGTCTCGTGGATACGGCTCG
>JBFWRO010000163.1:0-6527 GCA_050248865.1 Thermomicrobiales bacterium
GGGTCCTTGGCGGGCTGAAGTTATCCGGAGCATCTGGGAGAACAACGCCACTGTCACGATGACGGACATCGACGGCAACGAGTGGCGGGTGCGGATCGTCGACATCGAGAAGACATCCGGGAAGCCGTCCGGCGCCGCCCACTGGGTCGAACCAGCGGTGTGGCTGATGCCGATCGAGGCGCGACATTCCCAGTGAGATAGAACGGCCCGTCTCAGAAAGAAACGTCCTCATGTAATTCAGCCGCGAGACGGTCTGCGCTTGTGTTTGCCGTGTCAACCAGCTGGCTTCGTGAGTGTCCAGACATGGATCTCGCCGCCCGGTTCAGAGGGTTCCGGGAGCCTGAATCTTTGCTGCTCACGCTGCGTGTCTGGTGATCAACAGACACCGGAAGTGCAGAGACCGGAACAGCACTCCAGGTCGGCTTCACACGGTCCATGTCCATCGGCGATGCAGAAACCGCACTCTATTCCGCGGCAAACCCCGACCAGTCCGCCCGGACCGGGGCAGCAAATCGTGTTTTCATCGCACGAGGGTCCCGCTCCCTGGCAACAGGCGCCACCCACGCAGAAACGTCCGCCCGTTGGGGTTTGACAGCAATCCTGCTCGGAGTCGCAACTCTCGGCCATTTCCTGGCACGCGTTTTGACACACGTTGCCAACGCAGGCGCGCGAACAGCAGTCGTCGTCGTGGAGACAGGTGATGCCCGCTGATGAACAGGGGAAACAGGCGCCGTTCAGACAGGTCGATGGATTGCCGAGGAACGGGCAACACTGGTCGTTGGCGGTGCAAGCGTCGTCACGGCCCAGGCAGCACACACTGTTTTCGCAGAATCCTTCCGTATGCGCGCTGCCGGGACAGCAATCCTGGTTCGAGTCGCAGGCAGACAGTGGCGGCAGACACGCAGCCTGGCAGACGTTCCCAACGCAGACGCCAGAGCAGCAGGCATCATCCCTGTCGCAGGCCGAGCCAGTGTCCGAACAGGGGAAACAGGCGCCGTTCAGACAGGTCGATGGGTTGCCGAGGAACGGGCAACACTGGTCGTTGGCGGTGCAGGCGTCGTCGCGGCCCAGGCAGCACACACTGTTTTCGCAGAAGCCTTCAGAATGCGCGCTGCCGGGACAGCAATCCTGGTTCGAGTCGCAGGCGGACTGTGCTGGCTGGCACGCCGCGAGACAGAGACCGTTCAAACAGACCCCGGTGCAGCAATCGTCGTCCCGGAAGCAGTCACGTCCGGTGTTTGCACAAGGACGGCAAACGCCACCGAAGCAGGCGCCGCCGATCCCGCCGGGACCCGTGCAGCATTGCTGGTCGTCGATGCAGGGCAAATCCACACCGAGGCAGCAGCGATCGTTCTGGCAAATCTCTGGCTCGGCACAACATTTGGTCGAGCCTGTGTCGCAAATGCGGGTCGTATGGCAGCAGGTTTCTTCCTCGACCAGTGGACTCTCAGGAAAGTGGTAGGTCAGGCACTCGAAGCCTGGCGCGCAACACTCGCCGTCACAGCATTCAGGCTGCGAGGCACAGCATTCGCGGTCACAGGGGAAACCGTGACAGGGCTCTGCGGTGGTCGTGGTGGGAGGGTTCGTCGTCGACGTCGTCGTGGATGGCGAAGCTGGCGCCGGGATGCGCGGCCGGGTGCCGATGCTGCGGGCACTGGCCGCCGACGCCTCCGCTCCAATCACCGCGCCGGCTGCCCCGAGACCCAGCGCCGCCTTCAGGAGCGACCGGCGCGACTGTACCGATGCCAGCGCACGCACGAGTCGGTCGAACCGCCGACCATCCATCGAACACCTCCAGAACGTCAGCAGAGTGATGATCTTGCCGCTCATGTTTCTGACGCAAGATGTCAGAATCCGTTGTCGGAAGTATGGCATACCTCTTTCGGTCGACGTTGCGAACGTTCGCGGTAAATTTCGCTTTCAGCGGTGTTCAGGAGCCCGGACAAAAGACATCTATCGACGCAACAGATGCGACTGCACCTGCTCGAATCGCCCCTGTTGAGACACCGCGTCCGGACATTCCTGGCGATCGCCGGCGTCGCGTCGTGATGCGCAACAGGCGCGGTCCGGTGAAAACGCGGACTTGACAGCCCTGCAAGAGTATTCAAGACTCATTGAACAACCCCGCTGGTGGACAGATCACAGAAGCAGAGTGGACGACATTTCAGAGCAAGCGAGGCGCGCCACTTCATGGATGACAGAGCGTTCGACGAACTGACGAAACGATTCGGCGCGGGTCTTTCCCGCCGTCGCCTGATTCGAGGCATGCTCGGATTGGGAGCCGTCGCCGCCGGCAGTTTGTCGCCGCAGCGGACGGACGCCAGATCGATCGGCACCCGGCCAACCATTCCGCCGGCACCCCCACCCCCGGCGCCTGCAACCACGACGATGCCGCCGCAGGCAACCACGACGCCCGATCCCTGCACCGGCTTTCATTGTGGACTGGAATGCTGCGAAACCGAAGCGCAGTGTTGCGATCGCGAGTGCTGTACCCCCGGCGACGAATGTTTGACGCATTATTTCCCCGAAGGCGAGTTTGTCGAAGAAGAAGTGTGCTGTCCTGCCCAGCGTGTGTGCGATCATCGTTGTTGCGATGGCGTCTGCTTCGACCCGAACCCGCTGTCGCCGCTGCCACAAAGCGAGAAACGCTGTTGCCCGGAGGGCGGTCAGACGTGCGCCGGCTGGGGTGACTATGCATCCGTCCAGCGATGTTGTGAAGGAAATCAACCCGATTGTTGCGTTCGGGAAGATGGCGAGCCTGTCTGCATCGACGCCGCATCCCAATGCTGCCTCGATCGAGAGTGCCCGCCGGATCCGTTGGCCTGTCTCGATGGGCTTTGCGCCCGATCGTCACAAACCTGCGTCTTGACGACCTCAATCAATTGCCAGCAGGGCGAGCGCTGCTGTCTGGGGGGTGACAACGTTTGCTGCCCGGCTGGTCAGGAGTGTTGCGGCGAGGGTGAGACCACGACCTGCTGCGGGAGCGGTTTCGTTTGTTGCGGCAATGCCTGCATCGATCCTCTGACACAGTGTTGCTCGAACGCCGATTGCAGCAGCGAATTCGGGTTCGATGACGATTGCGTTGAGTGTTCCGCGACGACTCGTACATGCGTCGCCCGCAATGAAGGCGTCCTGTGCGGCGGTTCCCAATGCGCTGTCTGCCAGAACCGTCACTGCATGGATAGCGACGCAGAATGCGCGTCGCCCGATACCTGCACTCCGGCGCAGTGCGCGAACGGCGTGTGCAATCAGCAGTCGGTTTGTCCGGATACCACACCGGTTTGTTGCGGAACGTCCGCGCAGGACTGCGTAGACCTGCAGAGCGACGAGCTCAACTGCGGAGCCTGTGGCAACCCGTGTCAGGATGGATTTGTTTGCGAGCAGGGGCAATGTGTCTGTGACGACGACGACGACTGTCCCGATATCGATGCCTGCACGCCCGGATCGTGCGAAGCGGGCATGTGTTTGACGGAGTCCGCGTGCGGAGGCGGCGATCTCTGCTGTGGTACTGGTGAAGGCGCTGGCTGCTGTTCCGCAGCTGAATGCATCGCCGGATCATGCTGCACCGACTCCGGCGAGGAAGTGTGCGGTGATGTCTGCTGCCGGGCGCAGTGTTGCCACAATCAGCTTGGTGACGTTTGCGTGCCATCCGGAGAGCAGTGTTGTGACAATGATGCTGACTGTCAGAATCTCGATCGCTGCATCGTCGACACGGGTCAACAACTGCTGCACGATACCTATACGTGCACCGGTGGCTGGTGCGTGAGCAGCACGACAGTCTGCAACGATGGCAACGCCTGCACCCAGAATACCTGCACTGCTGCCGGTGGCTGCGCCTTCCCGGCGCTGAGCTGCAACGACGACAACCCTTGCACCACGGACTCCTGCAATGCCTCGACGGGCTGTCTCCACTCCCCGGTGGACGAGGGCACTGAAGTTCAGGGAGGGATCTGTTGCGGCACACCGGTGACATTCAGGGCAGGCGGCAATTGCTGCACCTTCCAGGATTGCTTACCGGCCCCGCCATGCTCGTTCACGAGCTGTACGAATAACCAATGTGTCTATCAGCCGACCTGCAGCGCGCCAAATCCCGATTGCCAGACAGCCGACTGTTCAACAGGAGACTGTGTGATCAGCACGAATTGCGGGGGAAATCCACCCGTTGGCGTAGGCCAGCAATGCAATTTCGGGTGCCAATGCCCGAGCAACGCCATCTGCTCGTCCGATTTCTTCTCTGACCCGGCAACCTGTCGCATGGGTGGATCAGGAAATGCCGTCAGATCATTTTGTCCGACGGAATAGCGATGCGCCCGGCACCTTGAGCTCGTATGAGCGTTGCGGCGTTCTCTCATTGCAACACAAATCCGACACCGCCTGAGGAGGTTTTCCTCTCGGCACACGGCCTCTGGATCGATACGGGACCGCTGGCTCGCAGGTATATGGCCGTACCGGCGCCTGCCCCGGATGTGCCTTGCCGCTCGAGCGTCTCGACTCCGGTGCTTCGGTATGGGGACCTCCTGCCATGCAGTCGAAACCTGAATGGCATCGGTTGTGCATGCACCACCGGTGACAGGAGACGACTGTCATTCACACACTGGAGGAGCGTCATGACCAGTACGAGCCAGATCACGACCGATCACGACACGATTCGTCAATGGGCTGAAGCCCGGGGAGGGAAGCCGGCAACCGTCAGTGGAACGGGTGATGGCGACGACGCGGGCCTCCTCCGTATCGACTTCGACGTCGACGGCAAGGACGACCGCCTCGAGCCCCTTTCCTGGGATGACTTCTTCGAGAAATTCGAAGAGGCCCGCCTAGCGTTTCTGTACCAGGACGAAAAGACCTCAGGCGAGGGAAGCACCTTCTTCAAATTCGTCAAACGTGAATCCTAAGGGAGAAGTGGGCGCCTCATCCATCGGTCTCTGAGCGGCTCCCGGTCGCGCGTGCGAGCTGCCTGGTGCTCCATCGTTTCGGCACTCGTGAGACCGGTTCGCAAACCGGGAAACGGGCGAGTCCACGGGCACGCTGCTCGAGGCTCGGTCTGGCCGACCTCACGACAATGCGACCATCCGGCAATGTTCAGAGACCGGCTCTTGCGCTTCGTTGCAATGTTGTAACGGAGAGTCGTCCTCGCGATGCGGCCTGCGTACCTCACCTCCGTACAATGAAAACCAGACCGAGCGCTCCTCGCTCGTCGACTCCCGACGAGGGCAGGAATGCCGGTGAATACCAGAGGAGCCAGCCATGACTGAACGAGCATTCGACGATCTGACCCGGCAAGTGGCGCAATCGATTTCGCGACACAGGCTGCTCCGTAACTGGATGGGCGACGGTGTAGTGATCGATGGTTCGACGAGAGGCGTGAGCGAAGCTGGGCTGACAACGATCGAGGATTTTTGTCTCTACAACGGATGAGTACCTGATTCGATGGCAATCGAAAGTCCGGGGCACTCTGCCTCGATGGCAGGAACCGCGCCTGGTTGCGATGTGACCACGGTGACCCCGTAGCCCAGTGGAGCCGAGTCGAGGGAGGAGTTCTGGCCCGGGCAGATGCCCGGGCCGCTTCATCGAAGCTCTACATCAAACGGAGACTTATTCTTTTTTGGCGTAACCCTCGGCTGACCGCTGCGAGAATTCGACCCCGATGAATGGTTCGTTTCCGACCACTTCGGCGTCGTGGCCGGGCTCGATAATGTAGGTCTGCCCAGCGTCGACGGTGAAAGCGCTCCCATCATCCATTATCAGTTTCAACCGGCCAGACACACCATAGCCGACATGGCGATGCTGGCACGATTCGCTGCCGACCAGCGGTTGAACGTCATTCGACCACTTCCAGCCCGGCTCCATCGTGGCCCGGGCGATCGTGGAAGAACCAGCATGGACGATGTCCCACCGGCCATTTGGAAACGTGCGGGTCTCGTCAGGATGATCGAAATCGATGTGTCCCACGTCGTTCTCCTTTCGCCGAAGCGCCATATGCCGATCACGCCCGGTCTGCAGTCAGAGTCTGGTTTGTGATCGCCGTTCCAATCATCCCACGCGGAAATCGTGGCGGAAGTACCAATGGAGCCTGAAATTCGCGTCATCCGCGCTATTTGATCGATCATGGATGATCGCGTAGGGTTCGTTCTGGCCAGCACGGTGCCGGTCTTGGGAAGCACCAGGTGGCGGTGAACAGGATGAACAGAAGAGCATTGCTCGGCAGTGCGACAGTTGGTGTGACGGCGGTCGGAGCCTGGCTGCGAGCCGATCCGCAAGCGTTTGCCAGCGCCCGCTTCACTCCAGAGTCTGGTCAGGAGCCGATCTGGCGGTTCGAAGTCGTGGCCGAGTACCCGCATGATCCCAACGCGTATACGCAGGGGCTCGTTTTTATCGGCGACGGCTTTTTCGAGGGAACTGGTCAATATGGCGACTCGGACTTGCGTGAGACCGCGCTCGAAACCGGAGAGGTGCTTCGTCAGCAGGACCTCACTGAGGACTATTTCGGCGAAGGCATCGCCCTGGTCGACGATCGTATATACCAGATA
>JBFWRO010000164.1:0-6518 GCA_050248865.1 Thermomicrobiales bacterium
CCAACGACCGTATGTCGATCTCGTCCGCCCACAACAACTTGCCAGAACTCAGCGATGCGCATGAGCTCCTGATTGGTGCGAGCGGTCAACCGACCGGCAAGATTCCGCACAGACACCTCAAAACGAATACGGCAGCGAGTACGCCATCTCGCGCGTCGCCCGCTCCCTGCGATAATACGGTTCCAGAACGATTCCTTGCTATACAGGCGCTAAACCGGAGCAACGACAACAAGTGCCACCTCCTTCAGGCTCGTACGATGTCATCATGGTCGGAGGGGGTCTCATCGGCTGCTCGATCGCCTATCAGCTGGCGCGGCGAAAAAAACGAGTGATTCTTCTTGAACAGCGCGACATCTGCTCCGGCGCCTCCGGGCGAAACGGCGGAATGACCGGAGAAGGATCCTCGCTGTTCGCCGACGCTGGCGACGCCGTGTATGCCCTGACCTCGGTTAACCTGCGGATGATGGAGACGATCGGACACGAAATCGGGGTGGATTTCCAGTTACGCCGGCCAGGCAGCCTGGACATCGCCACCACCAAAGAGCAGTGGGATCATCTCCGGGAGGCCAGTGTCGCCCAACAACAGGCGGGCCTCGATGTCGAGCTTCTCGATCCGAATGAGACACGGAAACTTCAGCCTGCTCTCACACCCGATATTCTTGGCGCCAAGTTCGCGCGCGGACACGGGCACCTTTGGCCGTTCCATCTCGTTCATGGCCTGGCTAACGCAGCGCTGAAACACGGTGCTGAGATCCTCACCGGGACCACCGTGCAGCGCCTGACTCGAAGTGGCAATGCCGTCACCGGGGTCGAATCGACCGCCGGCATGTTCCAGGCCGAGCATGTGGTACTGGCCACGAATGCCTACACGCCATTGCTTCTGACGGAACTTCCCGCCGGGGCGATCGTGCCGGCCCGTGGGCAGATATTGGTGACCCAGCCGGTCGCCCCGATGCTGAATCACTCTTTCGGCACGAACTTCGACAAGGAATATGGAAGACAGGTACCCGGTGGCCCGATCCTTTGCGGAGGGTACCGCCGCCTCGACGAATCCGAAGGTCTCGGGCACTACGAAGAACGCACAACCTTGCCCGTTCTGGCAGGCATCGCGCGCTGTCTGACACAGCTCTATCCCTCTCTCGGATCCGTACAGGTGGTCAGGTGCTGGTCAGGGATCATGGGTTTCACTGCGGATGGCGTGCCCCTGATCGGACCGATGGAAAGCCTGCCGGGGCTGTTCATAGCAGCAGGATTCAACGGCGGAGGATTCTCCTGGGGCCTGGTGGTCGGTCAGATCGTGGCCGCGACGCTTTTAGACGACCATGTCTCCTTCGACCTCTCGCCATTCCGTCCGGAACGGTTCGGTGAAACGGGCACTGCGTGGAGCAATCCGTTCACAGCGGGAGAACAATCGCGCCAGACGGCTTCGCCTGAAGCGTGAGTCCGCGTCAACCGACAGCTGTCCCTTCACCTACCTGATCGAACAGCACGCGTATTTCGGCAGGCTGATTCGGATCGAGGTTGGCGATTCGCCAGCCCCCGTTGATCTGACCGGTCGAGCCGATTACCGCCCGCGGAATGGAGCCATCAGGACCGGTCAAGCCTTCCGCCAGCAACGTGTACTCCCCGACTGGGATATTCAACCAGGCATAGGTCCCATCGTCGCCCCGCTGGACACCCTCGAGGGAGTATGTTCGTCCATCATTCAGCTCAACAACGGCACTGGAGATCTCGACGGTTCCGGCATCGAAGCACTCACTTTCTTCGCTGGTCGGCTCGGGGCACAGGTAACCACTCAATGCCAGGCTTCCCAGCTCCTCAGCGCCAGGCTCGCCATCCTGCACTCCCTCGCCACCCGTGCCGTCCGATGCCGCGGTAGTGGGGGCCGCGGGCGGCGGGTCAACCTCATTATCATCACCATTGAAGACCGCAATCGCCAGGACGGCGAGAATCGCGACCGTCACCAGCCCGGCCAGAATCGCCCGCAGGCGCTGGTTCGATGGTGCGGCGCCGGTTGCTTCCGCGTCGGATCCCGTTGAGGTGATCTGGTCGTCCCGTTCTTCTGCGTCACTCATCGTTTTTGCTTTCTGCTTCCTGCTGGCTCCAGGCATCCGGCTGGAGGTCGCCCGTGGCAATAATGCTTGCGATGCCACCTAATCGCACGTCTCGTCCCGCCTGTGCATGAAGATGCCCATAGACCCGTAGTATGCGTCCACTGCTCGTTCGCACGGCGGTGGGCAATGTGGATCGTCGGAGCGCCGCCGAAACGATTGCGCTCGCCACAGCCCCCGTGCCACAGGCGAGCGTTCCCGCCTCGACTCCGCGCTCCCAGGTTCGCATCCGAATGCCGCCACCCGCCTCCTTGGAGATTACGTTGACATTCGTCCCCGCCGGGGCGAAACGCGGATGATACCGAATTGCGCGGCCGATCTCATCGAATGACCGATTGTTCGGCCAACGATCGGCGTCTTCGACGGGAATCACCACATGGGGGACGCCAACGGAAATCGCGTGGCACCGCACTGGGGAAGGCAGATCGGGCAAATCGATGTCGAACTCCACGGGACCCGTGTCGGGCATTTCCAGCCAGACAGTGCCATTCGTCAGCTGGGCCCTCACAACACCGCTTTGCGTGAGCATCCGGCAAGGGTTCGGAGCAATCCCCTGCTCGATGGCAAAACGGGCGCCACACATCGCTCCATTGCCGCACATCTCCCCTTCGGAACCGTCAGCATTGAAATAGCGCCATCTGACATCGGCGGTATCCTCCGCCCCAGATTGCACCCGTTCGATCAGCACGACTCCGTCCGCTCCCAGCCCTACTCTGGGACGGCAAACACGCCGAGTCCAGCTGGACTTCAGCGGCTCAGGCAACCGCTCATCGCGATTGTCGATCACAATAAAATCGTTGCCTGAGCCGCTCATCTTCCAAATCGGCAGTGGTTTGATCAGGTTCTCGATATTCACGTCCAAATCGAATGTCATTCCTGTGAAATTCACACTTTCCGCTTGTGGCGGCTGCGGTCATAATGCCCCTGATCGACGTCAGGCGCCCCGTGGGTCAGCCCTGGCTGGTGAGCATTCTACCGAAGGGAGTTCGCCGTGCCTGCAAAATATGCGATTGGAATCGATGTAGGCGGCACGAAGGTCCTGGCATCCATCGTCGATGTAGCCACCGGATCGATTGCGGGTTCAGCCAAGAAACGATCAAATCCCGACGACAGCCCGGAAGAACTCGTTGAGAAGCTGTTCTCGGTCGTCGATGAAGCCACCACCGAGGCGAGCCTGCCAAAAAAGGCGGAGATCACTGGTATTGGCGTCGGCATCGCCGGCGTGGTCGATAGCGCAAACGGGGTTCTTCTGAGCGCGCCGAATCTCAGCCAGGCCACGGTCGATCTGCCCCTGGCCACGCTGCTCAGCGAGCGATATGGCGTCCCCGCTCGACTTCTCAACGATGTCCAGGTCGCCGCGATCGGCGAAGCCGTTTTCGGCGCCGGCGCAAAGGTCGCCGACTTCATGTGTGTCTTCGTGGGCACGGGAGTCGGCGGCGCGTACCTCCGCGACGGCAAACTCATCCGCGGCGCAACGGGTTCGGCCGGCGAAATCGGGCACCTGATCGTCGACTCTGGCGGAAGGCACTGCGGTTGCGGCGGTCGCGGGCACCTCGAAGCCTACGCGTCCCGCACTGCAATCACCACCGATATCCTCAGCGCCATCAAACTCGGCCGTCGATCGGTACTCACCAAACTGGTACCCGACATTCGCACGAACAGCGGGGCGCTTCGGTCGGGAGTGCTTGCCAAAGCTGTGGAAGAAAAGGACGCCCTCGCCGTCGAAGCAATTCAGGATGCTGGCAATTATCTCGGGCTCGGGCTGGCATCGGTGATCAACCTGTTGAATCCGACCCGCATCATTATCGGTGGTGGCGTGATCGAGTCGGTGCCTATGCTCTTCGAGGTCGCTGCCAAGCGGGCAAAGCGGGAGTCGCTCGAGGTTCCCGGAAAGGCAGTGGAGATTGTGCGTGCGAAGCTCGGCGACTACTCAGGCGTCTCGGGCGCCGCTCTCCTGGGCTCCGGAGATGCCTCGCAAATCACTGACTGACAGAACCGCGGGACTCAGCTCAGATTATCAGCCGCGCCGTGATAGACTCCCACTGTATGCGGACAACTAGGTGAATTGTGGTCTGCGTTGAATCGGAGCAGCGTTGCTGCTTCTCACGAGTCATGGCGTAACGAATGATGCGCACAAGTGTGAATGTGTTATATGGTCTTCGACCTTCCTCGGACAGCGGCTTTTCACCCACAACTGATCGAGCACACAGCACGGGCGCTTCACCGTTGGTCGTCCCTGGAGGACCTCCAGCATGGCTGAACCTGGCAATATCCAGATAGAGAGCGGAAACGCAAGCGGACAGGCGGCGGAAGTTGCCGCATTCGTTGATTTCGAGAATGTGCGGTATTCGACGATCAACTCGATGGGTCGTGAACCCGATCCACTGACCTGGCGGGATAAGGCACTGGAGTACGGCCTCATGGCTGTGGCCAGGGCATACGCCGATTTCGATCAACACCCGCAGCAGGTCCGCACCAGACTCGATGTCGCCGGTTTCGAGGCCCAGCACTACCCGGCCAAGCGCACGATCGATCACCAGGGACGCGAGAAGATCGTCTCCAGGTCCGATTTGAACTTTGCCCTCGATATCATCAACACCGCCCTCGCGAGGCCGGACATTCAGACATTTCTTCTCTTTACCGGGGACAAAGATTTCATCCGGGTCGTCACGACGTTGCGCAACCGCCTTGGCAAGCGTGTGGTCATTTGTGGCGTTCCGGGATCGATCAGCCCCGACCTGGTTGCCGCAGCAGGCGAAGCGGACCCGTTGGAGCTTGATCCCGTGCCAGACGTCGACCTGGAAGTGATCAGAGCCTTTGACCGATACGTCAGGCAGCTGCATGAAGGATTTGTTCCCACCCAGAGTCACATGAGCCGGACACTCTGGCGGTTTCTCGATCGCAACGTCCTACCCTCCGAGCACATCGAAGCCAAGGTCATGGAGTTGCTGCGGAAGGGCATTCTGACAAAGCGCCAGACACTCAACGGGCAGAATCAGGAACTGATTACCACCGAGTTGAACGCCGAACATCCCCTGGTGCAAGAAGCGCTGCCCGGATACGGCAATGGCTATCAAGGACCCAATGGATCCGTGGACGGCGAAGACGGCGACTTTTCGAGCGACGAGGACGCATGGGAAGAAGCGGACGCAGAACCGCAGCCGATACATAATCGATGACCGCACCTGCCGAGCCGGTGAAGGGCGAGCCCCCTTCCTCGGCATATCAGCGACGCGTTGATTATTTCAGCAGCGATCTCGAGGCGTTCACCAGTCATGCCAACCGACTCTCCAATTTCCGGCTTATGGCCGGTGCTCTGCTCCTGGCAACGCTCCTCTGGTACGTCCTTCGCCGTGATGGCGTCGCACTGATCATCGCCGCCGGGGCGGGGATTGCATTCGCAGGATTCATCGTCCGGCACAGGCAGGCATCTCGCAAGCGAGATGAGGCCGGGCTATTCGCTAGAATCAACACCGAAGGTCTATTGCGCCAAAGCAGGTCGTGGAGCGAACTCCCGCTTGCCGCGACGCCGGATGTTGCGGCTGAGCACCCCTATGCCCGCGACCTGGACATTTTCGGGCACGCGTCCCTCTTTCACCTTCTGGACACCACTGCAACCCCGATGGGTAGCGAAGAGCTTGCCGGGTGGCTGGCTGAGCTTTCTGACCCGCATGAGTCGAAGGCGCGACAACATGCGATCGGCGAACTTTCCTCTCAGCTCGAGTGGCGCCAGACGCTGCAGATGCTCGGCCGCCTGAACAAATCTGAGCGGCGGGACCCGCAACCCTTTCTCGATTGGGCGGAAAGCGAACCGGCACTTCCCTCCCGACGCTGGCTTGTCTGGCTGGCACGGGTTGGCGCTCTGGCGACGGTTGTGTTTTTACTCCTCGCGCTGTCAGGAATCATCCCTGCCGCAGCGGTAATAGTTCCGCTCATCGTCAACCTGATCCTCGGAGTCGAGTGCGGGCGAGTTATCGGTGATCGGAATAGCCTCGCCCGCGATCAACATCCTGCGCTGAAGTCATACAGCGAACTTCTCCGGCACATCGATACGAAGACGTTCGACGCCCCGATGCTGCGGGAACTTCTCGATGACCTCGGCGCGCACACACGGCCAGCTCATGCTGAGATCCGTCGGCTTGGTCGGATCACCTCATTTGCCGTGCCGCGATCGGCGCTCAATCACTTCGCACTGCAAGCGGTTGGAAACTGGGATCTTCACGTTCTCGACGCGCTCGAGCGGTGGCAGCGCGACAATGGCATGCACGTCCGAAAGTGGCAGAGACCATTGGCGTCTTCGAAGCGCTCTCCGCACTGGCCGGGCTGACGCATGACAACCCTGAATGGGTGTTCGCAGACATCAGTCTGGATCACCAGTCGTTCGAAGCCCAGCGACTCGGACATCCC
>JBFWRO010000165.1:0-6498 GCA_050248865.1 Thermomicrobiales bacterium
AATTGACAGTCGCGTTGAGTGCTCGGTGATGTCAATGTATTCGTACCCGCGTTCCATTGACGCGCGGGCCATCTATTCGATTGTCGATTTGCCATCCGACCAGGTGGAATGGGCATGGTTGTCACCGCGAATGTCCTCGATCGTGATCAGGTGGGGAAGGATGCTCTGTTCTGCCGCTTCGATTTCACCCCGGTTTTCCCGCAGCTCCGGCACGATACAGGGCAATTCCAGCTTTTCATAAACGTCGGCCTCGCTGGCGCCTGCGAGCATCACGTCGTCACGGTCATAGAGTCCATATTCGTTCAGCTTCCAGCCGCGCTCGATGGCTCGCTGGCGCAAGACGATGTTGTGGTCCTTCGAACCCGTGAAGTAGAGCAGTGCGGCGCCGTAGCTCTCGGGACGGACCACCCGCAAATCGACGGCCAGCCCGTCGCGCAACACCACGGCAGCGCGAGTGTCTCCATGTCCCGTGATCTGCACGACACGATCTGACTCGACGAAAGCCGTGATCGGTGGTCCCGAGTCGACGGCGGACGCCAGTACATCGAGATCGCCGATCGTATCTCGCTTCCGTCGGTAACTTCCTGCCGCATCGGCCTGTTCCACCCCCGGTACGCCTGCCAGCAACCGCTCGAAATCGGTCGCTGCCGCTTCGACATCGGCCCATCGGCGTCGCGCTTTCTTCGTCCGGCCCGCTTCGAGTTCGCGCGCGATTTTTTCTTCCGACTTCTTGCCGAAACCTTCGAGGGTGGCCAGTCGGCCATTCGACACGGCAATCTGGAGATCGTCGAGATTCTGGATGTCGAGCTCGTCGCGCAATTTGCGCACCTTCTTCGGACCGAGCCCGGGGATGCGCAGCAAGTCCCGTAGCGACGGGTTGACCCGCGAACGCAGTTCGTCGAGGTCCTGGTAGGTCCCCTTGACGGCCAGCTCGTTGATCGCGGCAGCCAGATCTTTGCCAATGCCGGGCAGCGTGGTCAGATCCTCTCCTTTGTTCGCCATATCCGAGATGGCGCGACCCAGATCACCAATCGTCTCCGCGGCATTGCGATAGGCGCGAACGCGAAAGCTGTTGGCGCCGTCGATCTCCAACAGATCGGCGACTTCCTGAAGAATCGCGGCGAAGTCGGCATTGGAGAGTCGCATGCAAAGATCCTCGTGAGCAAAGCGGCAAGAAGGCCAGAAAAGTGTAGCGGCAACGCTCCCATCGACGATACGGGAGTCGGTCCAGGTAAAGCGGCGTAAGGGCTAAACGTGATGGACATGCAAGCTGCTGGTATTGCGTGCCTCGCCATCGTGGCCGGCCATGGGTGTTTCTGAGAAAACAAAGGAGAGGAAGTTTGTGCGGGGGCTGCACACCCGGTTGGGCCTCCCCATCAGGAAAGGAAGCGTGCAGGTGGTGTCGTTTCAGCCCCAATTCCGCTCGCTGCAGGCATCCATTCCAAACCGGAGCCCCTTGAATAGCGCGATTTCCGCGCTGATCGTCGCCAATGTCGTCTGGGGAACGAGTTTCGTCGCCACCAAACCGCTGCTCGACGTTCTCCCCGCGGCCTCGATCGCAGTCGGCCGCTGTTTCTTCGCGCTGGTGGTGCTTCTACCAGTCCTGTTGCTGACCGGGCGCAGGATCGCCCTGGGATGGGTTCCCGCCATTCTCGGCTCTACCGGTGTCGTGCTGACCGTTGTTCTTCAAAATCTCGGGCTGGAGCGAACGTCCGCCGCAAATGCCTCCTGTCTTTCCGGCGCGGTGCCGGCAATGGCGGTCGTGCTGGCCTATGTGCTCCTGCGCCAGTCGCCCCGGCGCGCAGAGCTTGCGGCTGTTGGTCTTTCGCTCGCTGGGGTCGTCGCCATCGTGATTGCCGACGGTGGTGCGAAGGCCTCATTTTCGCCAGCTGGCGACGCGTTGATTCTGGCGAGCGCTGCCTCGCTGGCGATGTATCTCGTTCTCGGGAGTCGCTACTTCGCTCAGATCGATGCCGTTTCCCTGGTAGCGGGGAGCTCGCTCTATGGGCTGCTCTTCCTCACGCCATTTGCCGGATACGAAGCGACGCAGACCCGGATCGCGTTTCCGGACGCGGAAACGCTCCTGATGCTGGTCTATCTCGGTGCTGGAGCGTCGGCACTCGCCTACTGCCTGGAAGGATGCGCGCTCAGCGAGCTTGGCTCTGGCCAGGTGGCGATGTTTGGCAATCTCGTTCCGGCTATTGGCGTCGTGGCATCGGCGCTGTTTCTCGGGGAGACGATCTCCCTGATGCAGGGAACCGGAGCGGTGCTTGTCGTCGCCGGCGCCTGGCTGACGACTCGCGACGCGGCAAGTGTCCGTCGCCGGCCCGCTTTTCTGGGAGGCCTCCTCAAAGAAGCAATCTTCCGGAATCGACGGAGCGAATCCATCCGGCGTTCGACTGTCTGGTGATGCGTGGGCGTTCAGCATGTGATGCGAACACCGGCAGGCGGATAACAGAGATGAGGCCTCGAGCCAATTCGGATATCGGCAGATTTGGCAACGGAGATACCTTCATCATCAGGAGAAACCGCTCATGTCCCAGACGCTGGTCGCATCGGTCAATACGGCAAATCTCGGTTTCTATATCACCTCGCTGGCGGCCATGATTGCCCTGGCCGGTCTCGACTTCGCTGGAGCGCTCCTCGCCAAGGAATGGACGATCCGCCGGGATTTCACGCTCTTCCTTGCGGGAGGCGTGGTCTTTCTTCTGCTCTATGTCGTGTACGCGCACATTCTGCAAACGGCTGAGCTCTCGATCGTCACGTTCGGCTGGGTTGCGTTTTTGCAGGTCGCCCTCGTCCTTGTCGACCGGTTTCGCTACGGCGTCTCGTTCGACACCACCCAATGGCTGGCGATGGGAGCAATGATCCTGCTCCAGGCATATCTGATCGTTGGACCCCGCGGTAGCTGACCGGAAGAGGAGATTGGCCATCATGACCGCCACGATCACCAGGTTCGACCCTTCGATTCTTCATCCCGAAACATCGCCGCACGAGCGCGCACCAGTGATCGAGCTCGTTCGGCAAACCCGGGATCGCCAGACCATCTCCTTCTCATGCCCCGGACACAAAGGAGGCAATGGTGTCGATGATGAGCTGCGGCAGGTGCTTGGAGAAGCGGTTTTTCAGTCCGATCTGTGGCTGAATCAAAGAGATTTTACTGTGGCTTTGCGGGCTGCGGAAGCACTCGCTGCACACGCATGGGGCGCCAGCGCCGCGCACTTTCTGGTCAATGGCTCGTCGAGCGGCAATATCGCCGTCCTCCAGGCGATGCTCGCACCCGACGAAACTGTAATCATTTCTCGCGATGCGCATCGATCGATGATCAGCGCGCTGATCGCCACAGGAGCGCGTCCGGTCTACCTTGCTCCCCGCCTCGATGCGCACTGGGACATCGGCGCCGGCATTGCACCGGACGACGTTGCCCGGGCGCTCGAACAGCACCCAGGCGCCCGGGCCGTGGTGCTGACGAGCCCGACCTACTGCGGTGTGCACTCCGACATCGAGGCCATCGCCGAGATCGTCCATTCTCACGATCTTCCACTCGTCGTCGATCAGGCCTGGGGCGCGCATCTGGCCTTTCACCAGGCGCTGCCGAAATGCGCGATCGCTGCAGGCGCCGATGTCGTCGTCGTCAGTCCCCACAAGACGCTTGGGGCGTTCAGCCAGGGGGCGATGGTCCTGGCGCAAGGCGCCCGGATTGATATGGACCGGCTGAAATCCTCTGTGGAAATGACCCAGTCGACCAGCCGGAATGTGCCGCTCCTCATGTCACTCGATGCTGCACGCCGGCAGATGGCGCTGCGAGGCCACCAGTTGCTGGATCGCACGCTCGCCTCGGCGGCCGAAGCACGAGCCTTGCTTCGCGCGATCCCCGGTGTGCAAATCATCGATGCGGTATCGCTCGGCTTGCCCGACTGGAAGTTCGATGCGACGCGGCTGGTGATCGACACCACCGGGTTCGAAATGAGCGGGTATGCCGTTGAACACCATCTGCGCCATGAGTTCGGCATTGCGCCGGAAATGAGCGACGCGCGAGGAATTGTCTGTTTGATCACAATCGGTGACACCCCGGCGACAATTCTGGCCCTGGTCGAGGCCATAAGCCGACTTGCCACCCGCGGACGTGGACACCGTTTGGTCGATCATGGTTCGGTTCCTCGCTCTCGTGGAGTCTCTGGGTGTGCTCGCTCGACAGGTGCCGCGATCCAACCTGGCGACCTGGTCTTGACGCCGCGGGAAGCATATTTCAGCGATTCCCGCCTCGTCGCGGCAGAGGACGCCGTGGGCGGGATCGTCGCCGAGATGGTCGTACCCTATCCTCCCGGAATTCCAGTAGTCATGCCCGGGGAACGTCTCACCCGCGCCAAACTGAGGTACCTGCAGCAGGTCGTCGAAGACGGCGGTCACTGCGCCGGCGTGTCCGACTCCAGTCTGAGAACGCTGCGCATTGTGGACCGTCCAGTGTCCGTCGACTCCCGATGACCTGCGGTCACGATGTGACGAAGTCCGGTCACATTCGGCACAATGTCCCGCAAGCGAGCGTTCGCGGGGTGTGCAGCAGCTGAGGGAAGGACGAAAGTGTGTCGCATCGTGGAGGATCTCGCCGACGCCTGGCGGTATGGTGGGCTCTTGGCGCACTGATCCTGACGTTCGTGTTCGCAGCATTCTGGTCTGCTCCTGCCACAGACGCGCAGGACGGCTCGACACCTGAAGCCGAAAGCTCACCGGAGAGCGCCACGCCTCTCGCCCTCACGCCGGAAGAAACCCGCTTCGCGCGCCTTGGCGGAAACCTGGCCGACGTTCTCGCTGCGTACGGCGCTCCCGACTGGACCGATGAGGGTCTCGCCGGCTACAACGCGCTCTCGCTTGGCGGCATCGAAACCATCACAATGGTCTACTACGATGCTCAGGAACGTGTGCGCAGCTATCTGCTCGTCTATCTCGAAGAGCCCGCTGCGTTGCAGGACCCGGAAAGCGTGGCAGCAGTCGTCGCTGAGGTCGCGCCGAGGGACGGGGTCTGCGATGCCACGCCAATGACTGATTCGAACCTGGGAGACGAAGTCTATGCCTGCTCGAGTGATGCTCTGCAGGGAGTCTTCGGGCCGTACGACCTGCTGGCGTTCGACGTTTTTGGCGAAGACGGCACGTACAACTACTCCGTGAATCCGACGGACGACGACCAGTTCTTCGAAATTGCCGTGCGTTTGGGCACAGAAGGCCCACCCGAGCCTGCAACGCCCGTGCCGACGCCCTCGCCGCAACCCCCTGCCCCGTTGGATGAACGATATCCACCGGTCGAGAATGCGGCAGCGCTCATCGATGGGTCGGTTGAGATGGGAACCCCGCTCTCCGTGACGGGAACCGTGCTCGACATCCGGTTGGCGGATACCGGCACGACCCTCATCCTGGATGTTCGTGCCGAAGATGGGGCCAGCGTCATCATCGCTGCGGAAAATCAGGACGACCTGGCAGGCATTTTCGTTGGCGAAATCTGGACCGTCCATGGCGTATACGCCGGCTATGAGTGTGACGATGTGGGAAACTGCACGGCCACAATCTACGTCATGAGCCTGGCATAGCTGAGGCCTCGATTTGGGCACAACTCCCTGCCGGCACCGGTCAAACCTACCTGCTACTATGGATTTAGCGCACTTCGCAAATGAAAATTGAGGCTTCGTCTGAAGCGCCGAAATACTGGCAGGAGACGTGTGTTATGGACAGAGGTGCTCGAGCGTACCGCGACGTTTACGCCGTCATGCACGAATGGATGCTGGGAACAACTGGAACGCTGACGGCGGAAAGCGCCATGTGGTCTCCCCCCGGAGAATGCGTCCCCGCGGGTGCGCATTTCGCGCATCACGCCCTCGCTGAGGACCTTTTTATCCGGCACCTCGGGCAGGGAGAACCGACGCTGGCCGCGACCGAATTTGCGGGAAGAACGGGCTTCGACAAGGAATATCCAAGTGAAGGTCCCTGGAATCAATGGGCGAGAGAGATCACGATCGATCTCGACCAGCTCAACGCCTACGCGAGTGCGGTGTTTACCAGCATTGAATCCTTTCTCGCCTCCCTGTCAGACGCGGATCTCGACAAAATGCTCGACTTGAGCGCAGTGAACTGGGGTGAGAAAACATTGAGCTATCTGCTGGATGAAATCCTGGTGGACGGGGCCGCCCACACGGGTGAGATCTCGGCGATCAAGGGCATGCAGGGTTTGCAGGGGTATCCCTTCTAGGTCACGGTTCGCACGATGCCCACCTGGTTCCGCGTCCTTGCCATCGTTGCCATTCTGCTGTCCGTCGGCAGCCCGGTCGTTGCGGCGAACGACCCCGCGCCACCCGCTCAGCCTGCAGATGGCCCCGGTGGCCTGGCACGAACGTATCCAGCGGTCCGTCAGGAACGCTTTGGAGACAGGCCGGATGGGTACTGGCTCTTCGAACCGGTCTCTGCATCAGGTGAAGTTCCCTCGGAACCGCAACCACTGGTGATTTTCCT
>JBFWRO010000166.1:0-6496 GCA_050248865.1 Thermomicrobiales bacterium
GGTCACTCACCCCGGTCGCCGTCGCCGCCTGAACGAACTCTCGTTGCCGGAGTTGCACGACTTCACCACGCACCACGCGGGCGAACCCCGCCCAGTAGATGAGTCCAACCGCCAGAACTGTTGCTGTGAGACCAGGTCCGAGAGCCCCTGCTGCGATCACAGCGATCAAAATCAGCGGGAACCCCCAGGTGATCTCGATCAATCCACTAATGATGGTGTCGGTCCAACCCTGCCGATACCCGGCGATTGCTCCTACGGCAATGCCGATGACCATCGAAATGGCGGTGATCCCGAATCCGACCGCCAGCGAGATCCCCACGCCAACGACGAGGCGGCTCAACATATCCCGGCCGAGCTGGTCGGTACCCAAAAGATGCCCGTCTGCGCCGATCGGCGCGAACGTCAACATCAGGTCCTGTGTTGCGTAGTCGTGCGAGAGGATCGCCGGATCTTGCCATGCGGCGATGCCGACCATTCCGATGACGAGGTAGATAACAACGATCACCAATCCAACAAGGGCGCCCTTATTTCGCCTCAGTGCCCGCCAGGCCAGAGCCGCGCGGCTGTCGCTACTGGTCTGTGAGCCGGAAAGCTCGTCCCACGTCGATGCGGTGTTCGGGATTACAGCCATATCAGGTGCTCATGCCACGTCAGGCGTGGCGGATGCGTGGATCTGCAATCCCGTAGGCGATGTCGGCCAGGAGATTAGAGATGAGCACCATGAAGACGAGCAGGAGCGAAAAGAATTGCGCGACGGGATAATCTCTCCGCAGCACCGAATCGACAAGCAGATATCCGACACCTGGCCAGCGGAAGATCGTCTCCACGATCAACGCATAGCCGATGAGCCAACCCAGCCGTAATCCGGCCAGGGAAATGACAGGAATCAGCGCCGTTCGTGAAACGCGGCGACCGACGACGACCCAGTCACTGAGTCCTTTGGCCCGGTGGGTCCGCACGAAGTCCTGACCCAGCTGTTCGAGCATCGACGAGCGCATCATCCGCACCGTGACGGCGATGCCTTCCGCTGCCAGCACGATGGTCGGCATGATGAGATGCTTCCAGCTCCCGGTTCCGGAGGTGGGTAACCACCTCAGCTGCGAACTGAAGAAATAGACAAGCAACAACGCCAACCAGAAATTGGGGATTCCCATGCCAAGTGCCGCGAAACCGGAAATCATCGAGTCGATCCAGGTGTTGCGGCGGGCTGCCGCCAGCATTCCTAAAGGGATGCCGATCGCGTAGGTCACGATTGTGGCAGACAAGCCGAGAATGAGGCTGTTCTTGCCGTACGTCGTCAACATATCAGCTATCCGCGCACCATTGATCATCGACACGCCCAAGTCGCCTCGCACGAGATTGCTTACATAATGAAGATACTGGGTGTAGACCGGGCGGTTGAGACCCAGTCGTTCGCGGTAGGCCTCGCGGACTTCTTCGAGCGCTGCCGGATTGAGGGCGACACCGCTCGGATCGCCTGGAGCAAACCGGAGCGAGTAGAAGACGAGGATGGAGGAGATGACCAGAATGATCGCCATTCTGATTCCCCGTCGCGCCAGATAGGTGCCCATTGCAGATGCCCTCACTCCAGCCCGTCTCCCGTTCGGGAGACGGGCTTCGGTCACGAGAGAGAGTGAGTCGTCAGCTCAGCCAGACATCGTTGTAGAACGGGTACAGATTCCATTGGTGCGGCAGATACCCCTGGACGTTCGAGCGCGACACCCAGAAGGCGTTGCGGTTGATCAGAGGAATTGTGGGCAAATGCTCGGCCACCGCGAGTTGGAATTGCGCACCCGCTGCCGCCAGCTCTTCCTCATTCGCGGCGTTTTGCCAGGCTTCGATCGCCGCGTCGACCTCTGGAATCGACGCTTGTGCCCAGTTCGGGTCGGGAATCGTCGCTGATCCGACGAACAGACTGACAACATCGATCGGCACAGGCCACAGGTAGTAGAACAGATACGAATCGGGGTTCTCATTCGCCAGTGTGTTGAAGAACGATGCGCGGTCGAGAATCTGCACTTCAACCGCAACGCCCAGCTGGCGGAGCTGGTCCTGCAGGACGGTGCCCAGCTGCCGGTTGAATGACTCGTCCTGCACGGGAAGGGTAATCTCCAGGCGTTGCCCGTTCTTCTCCAGAATGCCGTCGTCGCCGGCGGTCCACCCGACCTCCGCGACGAGGGCCTTGGCAGCGTCCAGATCGAACTGATTGAACTGTTCGACCTCGGCGGTGTAGTAGCGGTCGGCACTGGTGATTGGGCCATAGAGTGGCTCTCCTTCACCAAAGAGGAGGGCATCGGCGATGGCCTGACGGTTGATGGCCCCGGAAAGCGCCTGACGCATGCGCACATCCTGAAAGTCGTATTCGGTCTTGGTATGGTTGACTCCGAAGATGTACCCGGACCATTCTTTCAAGCGAACTACGTTTAGATCGCCATTTCCTTCGAGGCGGGAAATGTCCTGGGCGGCTGGCCCGCGCAGCGTGTCGATCTCTCCGTTCTCGATCCGGATCGCCCGCTGGGCAGCCTCACTAATGAATTCCCAGCGGATGCCGTCCAGGTAGGCTGGTCCGGTGTTCTCGAAGTAGGGCACGATCGAACCTGGGTACTCGGCCCACTTGTTGACGGTCACATGACTGCCAGGCACCCACTCCCCGAAGGTGAAGGGACCGCTGCCATCGATCTGTTGCTGACCGTACGTGCCGGCCTCAGCACTCTCCAGCTCGGAACGGACACGGTTGTTGAAGATCGACCAGTAACCGGTGTCGACCACATTGATGACGTCGTAGTACGGATGGGCCATGGTCAGAACGACCGTCGTTTCGTCGGTTGCTTCGATGGTCTCGACCGGAGCAAAGAAGACCGCCAGCGAACCACTGGTCTTGATTTCGGTGAAAGCTGCAGCGACCGCCGCCGCGTCGAGGACATCGCCGGAGTGAAATGACAGACCGGTGCGGATCGTAAACGTCAGAACGGTGCCATCCGCGGAGAACTCCCAGCGCTCCGCAATCTGCGGGACCTTCGCGCCGTCTGGATCGTTGGTGATGACGTTTTCGTAGAGGGCGGAGAAGGCTGGGTCGTACCAGTTGGTGCCGACTGGGTCCATGCGGGAAAAATCCAGATCGTATCCCTCACGCAAGGTGCCGCCGGCCACTGGCGCGTCCTGGAGGGTCGCCGCGGCCACGGAGGAGCGCCGCGTGGCGAGGAGTCCGGCGAGAGCGGATGCCGAGACACCCAGAGCAGCGGCGCGCTTCATGGCCTCCCGCCTGGTCAGAGACGAGGACGCGTAGTCGCTTAGTAGTCGATCGAGGGAGTCGTCGATTCGGGACATGTGTGTCCTCCTTGAGATGCAACCGGTCGGCCGGATATTCACTCGTTCGCGTTGAACCATGGTATCGGCATCGAAACAGGCATGTCAACGCGGGGTCTACGGCAGCGAGAACTCCAGCTCGTCGAGCACGTCATCGACCAGCCAGCGCCCATTCTGCTCGACCAGAACGAAGACGAAGATCTTGTCGACCGGAATCAGCGCGGGGTCCAGCACAACCGTCGCTGCCACGCGACCGTCCGCCAACTCCCGGATGTCAGCGATGTTCAGAATCGTCGTCCATTCGTCGCTGGCGAGCGGTTCCGGCGTCGCCAGGGCAATGATGTTCGATCCGCGCAGAATCTGGCGCAGGTAATCGTCGCTGTACAGCGCATAAGCGCGAAGGAAATCCCCGGCATTCACGCAGGCGAAGAGCTCGAGGAGCGCGGCCGTCACCGCAGTGGCAGTCGGCTGGCGAACCGGAGTTCCTGGCGGGAGGCGATTCAGCGGCGTCGCGTCGGCGGCGACCGGCGTGGCCAGCACGGCCTGCATGTCGTCGAGTGTCTTCGCTGACGTTTGGCAATTCGCGGGGTCGGGAGTGACTGGGAAGTCGGAAGCAGTCGCCTGGACGGGGTTCCCATGTGCCGATAGGACAAGGGCGATGGCCAGCGCGACCGCCACGCTGTTCACCAGAGCGGTGTTCCGGCCGGTGAAACGACGAAGCCGGTGAACACCAACGCCCCGCCTTGTTCGTCCGTGAGTCCCGTCCTGGTCGTCGACATGCGGAAAATCTGCTTCTCCAGATCGTTGACGATCATGGGGTGACCGAGCTGTGGTCATTGGTCTGTCCCTCGAGAATCAAATCGGCGAGTTGTCCGACGTTTGCGATGTCCTGTCGCTGATAGACATGGTCGATCGAGCCCCGGTGCATGACCGCCACCTGGTCCGCGACCTCTAGAGCAAATCGCAGGTTTTGTTCGACAAGCAGTACGGTAAGTCCTTGCCGGCGCAGCTGCTCGACAACCCCGCGTACCGTTTCCACCAAGAGCGGAGCAAGCCCCTCCGTGGGCTCGTCCATGATCAGCAATCGTGGATTGACTGTCAGAGCCCGGCCGATAGCCAGCATCGACTGTTCGCCTCCTGACAAATTGGAGGCCAGCGATCTCCGCCGCTCCGCCAGCCGGGGAAAAGTCGCGTAGACCCATTCTCGAGAAAACACGTGCTCCCTCGAGGTGGATACCAGACCGAGATGTTCGTCGACCGTCAGGCTGCGAAAAACTCGCCGTCCCTGTGGAACGAGGGCGATCCCGAGCGACTTCCGGCGTGTCGCGGGAAGTGTCCGCAAAGCGACTCCCTCGAAATGGATCGTTCCCGACTGCACCGGCGCCAGCCCCATGACCGCATTGACCAGCGTCGTCTTCCCGACGCCGTTGCGCCCCACCAGCGCCAGGATCCGACCTTCGGGAACAGACAGGCTCGTTCCCTGCAGAACGTGGCTCATCCCGTAGTAGACCTGAAGCTGATCGATGGAAAGGAGAGGAGCGCTACTGGCCAAGATACACCGCCTTGACCACCGGATCGTGGCGAATCTCCGAAGAGGGGCCGTCGGCGATGCGTCTGCCGTTCTGAAGGACGGTCAAATGGTCGGTCAAGTCGAAAATGACACCGAGATCGTGCTCGATGATCAACACCGTGAGATCTCGCGGCAACCCGTGCACCAACTGCGTTACAGCGTCAGTCTCGGCGGCGGATAGTCCAGCGGTTGGCTCATCCAGCAGGAGAATCCGGGGACCGGTGGCGAGCGCGAGAGCAATTTCCAGCTGACGCTGTTCGCCATAGCCGAGTGACCGTACCGAACGGTGGGCGAGGTGGGTAAGTCCCAGCCGGTCGAGCATGCCCGACGCGGTAGTGTTCGCCCCCTCGAGGCGGGTCGATGCTGTCCACCAGCCTCGATCGCTGCCGTCCAGGACACGGGCGGCCATGGCCACATTCTCGAAGACGCTGAGCGTGGGAAAAAGGGAGGTGATCTGGAATGTTCTGGCCAGACCACGCCTCGCCCGCGCATGCGGGGGCATCCGGGTCACATTCTCACCGAAAAGCTCGATCGTCCCGTTGCTCGGCGAGTTGAGCCCGCAAATAGCGTTGAAAAGCGTGGTCTTGCCCGATCCGTTGGGACCGAGAATACCGTGCCTGCGGCCGTAGCCAACGGTGAGATCGACGCCATCCAGCGCCACCACCCCACCGAATTGCACGCGCAGGTTGTCGATCGAGAGGGCGGTATCCAGCACTTCCTGCATCATTGCGGTTTGTCCATGTGCTGGCGTCCGGACCGGCCTGCCAAACGCTGACGCAGTGCCCGCGCCACCGCTGGCAGCGAAGCCAGACCACCGGGGAGCGCCACCACCGAAAAGACGTAGAGGCCACCGAGAATCATCGGCCAGTACTGGGTTTCGCCGGTCACATACGTCTTGAGAATATGCAACCCGCCCCCGGCGACGAATGGCCCCCAGAGTGATCCAGCGCCGCCGATCACCACCGACAGGAGAAACTGCGCGGAGAGCCGCCAGTCGAGACTTCCCGGCCCGACATAGCCATTGAAGAACGTGCTCAGCATGCCGAATACCGCTCCGACTGCGGCGGCGATGGCAAATGCCGCGGACTGTCGCGCGGCAACGTGATAACCGGTCGTCAGCATTCTGGTTTCATTGTCGCGAATTCCGCGAAGTGATGTGCCGAATGCACTCCGCGCGATCCGCACGAGCAGGAACGCGACAACCGCGGTGCAGAGAAGCGTAAACAGGTAGAACCCGTCAGTCGATTCGAGATCCCACCAGCCGGCGCCAAACGAAGGCCGATCGACGCCGGGCAGCCCGTTCTCCCCGCCGCTGAACGACCCACCGCGCGTGGCCATCCCCCACCAGACCTGGCCGAAGGCCAGCATGATGGTCAGGAATGCGAGACCGCGCATTCGTACCGCCAGCGGCGCGAAGGCCACACCGATTCCGATCGAGATCGCGATGCCCAGCGGCGCCGCCAGCCACGGATGGATGTCGTACCGCAGAATGCCGATCGCCGTCCCATATCCGGAAAGTCCGAAAAACGCCGCATGCCCTAATGAGGGCAGCCCGGTGAACCCCACAAGGATGTCCAGCCCGATCGCCACACCGCCGAAGATCAGTGCCTGAGTCAGCAG
>JBFWRO010000167.1:0-6489 GCA_050248865.1 Thermomicrobiales bacterium
AGTGGGGCAGCCCCTGGCTGGCCGCAGGGCGTCGAAGAGAGCGACCCCGTCGTGATGCTCATATTGACAACATCGATCAGACCAGCGTTGGCAGCGACCCAGTCGAGGCCACATATCAGCCCGGCGAGCGTTCCCCCGCCGGTCGGTCCCAGGACGCGAACCGAATAGATCGTGGCGCCGGGTGCAATGCCAACGACACCTATGGTGTTGTCGCGTGCGGCAGCAGAACCTGCCACGTGGGAGCCGTGACCATTCCCGTCGGCATACGACACGTCGGGTGAATAGCAATCCTTGCCCGTGGCGGCGACATTGAGATCTGGTTGCGCGCTTACGCCCGTGTCCAGCACCGCGATCGATGCCCCAATCGGATTATCCGCACCGTCGATCGAGGCGATTGGGTTGGTATCGGCATTTACGCGATTGATCCCGGCGGGCAATATTTGCGCAGCAGCATACACTGGCTGGTTAGGGAAAATTCCTTTGACCACGGATGACTGCGAGAGTCGTTCAGCCGCGGCAGGCGTGATGTTTGCCGCGAAACCTACTACCGCGTGACTGTAGACCAGTCCAGCTTCCACACCCATGCTTGCGGCAAAAACCGCCGGATCCACCGCCGCATTGTTGAGCAGAATAATGACGTCGCCAGCAACCGGCGCCACGTCCTGGGCCTGGACGCTTGCTGGCGAAAGAGAAACAACGTGCCAGGGGAGGATCGCCAAAGCCAGGATTATCGCCAGCGTCAGGCGCGCGACTCTCTTTTTCTGGCCTTTTACTGCATTTCCAGATGTAGCAATCAAAGCGCGACGACCCTTCATGTCTGCCTCGTCGGTGGCGAGTCATGCTCGAAGGAGGATGGCGCCGACTGGCGAATCACTATGGTACCGCGAATAGCGATCTCGCGCGTCACTGCGGGCGAAAGAATCGCTGGCGAGCCGCCTCGGGCCATCCAGACACGACCCGTCAGCCAACATCACTTCCAGCGGGGATCCCTTCCTGCGAACGCGGAAGGGATCCCCGTGGTCTCATGCGGCGCGGCGTTGGTTCCAGCGCTGGCGAGCGCCCAGGCCGACCAACGCCAGGACTGGCCAAACAAACAGCGCTGCTGATGGTGACGCCGCAGTTCGATCGTCAGGCAAGGCTGCGCCGCTTTGCGGAGCTCCCGCTGTCGTACCGGCGCCGGTATTCGGCGGTTCCACCGTCGGTACGCAGTTGAATATCCAGACGTTCGAGCGGCTGCCGGCGCGGACCATTACGTCTCCAGTCGCATTGACCGAATCCGACTCGGCGTGACACCAGTCACCACCGATCTCCTGCAGCTTGTATGTTCCGGACTTGAGACCGTCGAATGTCAAGATCCCATTGACGTTCGTCAAGCCGGTTAGCCGCGGCACGTACACGCCGTCGACCAGCTCCGAGAGCCCGAACTTCGTTCCCGTCGTCTGTGGCCCGCACTCGGCGAACCAGTCGAAGTTGGCTGGCCGCTTGACTTGCGGCAACTCGCAACTGTACTTCTGGACAACGATCGATCCTGTGGTGTCCGTCACCTGATCGGGCACATTGAAGGCCGCGCAGTACATCGTCTGCCCAAGCTGCAGTGGGAAGGCGATCTGGCTGCCGATTGCGCCAAATTCGGAGCTATCGAGCTGCAGACCGCACCACATGTACACCTGGCCATTTCCGGCCGTCTCTTCGCGCAGGAGGTAGAGCCCTCCTGGCAGCTGAGTGAAGAGCGTTCGACCACGCTGCCCCCCGTCACCCGTGATTCCGGAGGCATTTGCCGCGCCGCTGATCCTGAACGTGACGTTGTTCGTCAAGTTCTCTGTGGCACCGCACGCTCCGATGAAGTCCAGGTAGAACTGCCCCTGGAATCCCGCATCGCAGGTGAACTTGAAGACATTGATCGCCGCTGGCTTCGGCTCTGGCTTGGGCACGTAATTGAGCACGACCACTGTCGTTTGCTGACTGACGAACACTTGAACCTGCGTCGTTACGCCAGTGCCCAACTCGGTCAACGTGTAGATGCCGGCCGGCAGCGTCAGATGAGCGATGCCATCTGGGCCTGTGACGAATTTGATCGAGACAAGATCGCCCGGCGTCGTCGGCTTCAGCACGAAGGTCGCGTCACCCTTCTTGCAGTTTGCCGTCTGGGCCAGCGTCTTCTGGTTGGCATCCGACGAATCGTAGACCGACCAAAGTTCCTCCACATTTCCAAGCAACGGGCAGAAGAACTTGATGACCCGCAGTGATCCTGCATCGGGAGGCGGTGGAGCCTTCTGGTTGACGATCTTCACCGGCGTCGTCAAACCAGGATCGACCACGATGTTGGTCACCGGCGGTGCTGGAAGGTATCCGTACGGCGCTTGCGTCTCCGTCACCGTGTACACACCGGGCGGCAGGTTGTCGAAGACCACCTGTCCGGAGCCATTGGTGCATTTCTGGGCAAAATAGCCAGGACTCACCGTGAAACAGGCATTGGCCAGCGGGTGATCCTGCTGGTTGACCTTGGTGATCTGAATTCGGCCCGGTTTGAGCACGTTGACGATAACGACTTCGAGCTGGGCGCCATCCGTGATCGAGACGAACTTCTCGGGCGGAGTCTGGTAATCCGCAGACGGCTTCTTGGTCTCGATGATGCCATACAGCCCGACGCCGACGTCGGCGAAACTGATGCGACCGTCGAGATTTCCATCGTCGCCGTCACAACGCGGCGCGACCTTGATCACCACTCCCTGCCTCAGCGCGAAGCAAGCGCCGGGCAGCGGCTCGCCCTTGGTGTTCCGCTTGATCACCGTCAGGTCGCCAGTTTCCGCGGGTGGCGTCGACGGAGTGTTCTCGACTTCGAGCAGCAGCTGGGTCGCAGGATTGACCGTGATCGGCATCGCGGGAGCGGGATCGAATCCTGCCGGCGCCGCGGTTTCCACCAGATCGTATTCGCCAGGTGGCACGTTGGCGATCAGGATGATGCCTTCTTCGAGATCGCCGTCTCCGGTTTGCTGGTCGCAAACCTCGAACTCGATGCCGTCGCCACGATCGAGCCCGAAACACGCACCCGCGAGCGGACCATTGCCCTCATCATCAAGCTTGGTGATCAGGATACTGCCCGGTTTGAGCGAGTTGACCACCGGCACTTCGGTGTTCAACCCGGCAACGATCACGACCGGCTGATCGGCTATCGGCTGGTAGTCCGTCGATGCCGCTTGCGTTTCTCTCAGGACATAGTTGCCCGGTTCGAGATCGGCGAAGACAATCGAACCGTCGTCGTCACCATCTTCCTCGTCACAAAGCGGGCCGGCGATGACGTCGAGACCCTGCCGCACCTCGAAACATGTCCCCGGAATCGGCTCGCCCTCCGGATCGACCTTGAGCACAGTCAGGTCACCCACAGGATCGGGCGATGGCGGATTGCGTACCGTGATAGTGGTCACCAGGCCGCCAACGATCGCGACGTCGCTGTCCTCGCCCGGATCGTATCCCGGCGGTGATTGCGTTTCGCTGACCGTGTAAAGACCTTCAGCCAGATTGACGAAGCGCACGACGCCAGCGGTTAGATTGGCATCCAGCCCGTCGTTGTCGCAGATCTCGATGTCGTTGCCCTGTCCTGAGACCTGGAAGCAGGCTCCCGACTGGAGGATGTTGGTGTCCTCCGAGCGTTTGACGACATCGAGGCCCCCGGCCTGCGGCGGTTCGATGATGATAATGATGATCACCACCACGATGATGTTGGCCTTGACCTGGACTGTCTTCTCCGGCAACTCGACCAGCGTGGTTGGCGCCCCTTCGACCTGCATCTTGAATGACAGTCCGGACACCGCCGCTGATTCTGCGCCCTGAATGGACGTTTGCCGCACGCTATAGGTGCCAACCGGCAGATTCTCGACGACCAGCACTCCCGGATCGGGGTTGGTGTCTTCCTCACCGCCGTCGCAGAAAACGAGGTCCTCGGCGAGGTTGGTGGACTCGCTCAGAGCTACGCAGGCTCCAGGCACGGGGTTCTCGTCGGCATCGTTGAGCACAAACTCGAGACCCCCGGTTTCCGTGGGAGCAGCCTCGTGGGCGAACTCGAGCGTCGCCTCCTGGCCCGATTCGATGGTGACCGTTTGCGAGTCGGCCAGGATCATCCCAACAGGCGGTTCCGTTCCGGTGACTGTGTATTCACCCGCCACCAGTCCAGTTATCAGGATCTCACCAACGGCCGGGTCGTTGTCTCCAGAGAGGTTGTCGCATTGCGATCCTGAACCCCAGCTAAAGCACGCACCACCGACCGGATTGGCGTCCGCATCCACCGTCCGAATTCGCAGGCTCCCCGTTTCAGCCGTCCCGGCGGAATGCACGATTTCGACTGACGTCAGTTCGTCCAGAGCGATTTCGACGCTTTGCGGAGCTGAGGCCATGAAACCATCTGGAGCCGTCGTTTCCTCCAGGGTATACAACCCCGTCGGAATCGTGGCGATCTCTATGGTCCCGGATTCAGGATCGAGATCCGCCTCGTCGTTGTCGCAAACAGGACCCACATCAGCCGCTCCAGACAGACCGAAGCATGCGCCGCCAATGGGGTTGCCTTCGTCGTCGACACTGGCAATAGCCAAGCGTCCAGCTGGCGGGAGGGTTGGCCGGACGCTCAGACCCTCCGGTTCATTTTCGACTGCCAGATCAGCAACGGAGCCACCATCGATCACCATGTTCTCGGCAACCGGGCCCTCGGGAAGCGCGAAGCCCTCAGGTGATGTTGTCTCCGTGACGGTGTAAACACCGGGGTCGATGCCCTGGACCACTATCACGCCATCGGCCGGATTTGCGTCACCCTCATTGTTGTCGCAGACGGGTCCATACGAGGTCTCGCCTTCAATGGAGAAGCACGCCCCAGAGAGAAAATCGCCAGAGCGGTTGTCGGTTTTCGTGATGCGCAGACTTCCGGTGAAGCGCGTATTGACGAATGGCACATCGACGGTTTCACCGAGTTCGACCGTGACGGTCGTCGGCGGGGTGAGCGCGTCATATCCCTCCGGTGACTGCGACTCTGAGACAGTGTGTTCGCCTACAGTCGCTTCGATGGCGATCGTGCCAGCGGTGGAATCACTATCGCCTTCTGCATCGTCACAGACCGGCTCTCCCCCATCGATGGCGAAACAAGCGCCACCGAGCGGCTCACCGGAGTCGTCAGCTGTCTTCAGAATGCGGATTGTTCCCACCGCCAGCTGATTGCTGAATGTGACCTCGGTCGTCTCGCCACTGAGAATTTCGACGACCTGTGGCTCGGCGGCAACATAGCCTTCAGGCGCCTGGCTCTCCGCAACCTCCCAGCTGCCAGCCGGGACATTGGCGATGCCGATGACGCCATCCGCGTCGTTCTGGTCACTCTCGTCGTTGTCGCAGATGTTCTCGCCGCCATCGACCGAGAAGCAGGCGCCAGCAAGCAGTTCACCAGCGTCGTCGGTCTTCGTGATCGTGAGCGAACCGACGGAAAGCGTGTTGACAAAGGTCGCGGTGACCGTTTCGTTCTCCGCGACATCCAGGTTCTGAGGCTCGGCGTCAGCGACGTAATTTTCAGGTGCGGAAGTCTCGCGAACTTCGACAGCGCCGACCGCGACGCCGGTGACTTCGATTGCGCCTTCGTCCGGATTCGTATCGCCGTCCTGATTGTCGCAAACCGCGAGATCGCCAACCGCGAAACATGCGCCCCCTAGTGGCTCGCCATCGGCGTCGGTCTTGACAATGCTCACTGTGCCAACTGCGAGCGGATTGACGAAGGTCACATCGACGATGGCATCGACCAGTATCTCGACCGTTTGCGCTTCTGCCGCGAGCGCATACCCTTCCGGCGCGCTGGTTTCAGAAACGACAATCGGTCCGATCTCGATCTCGCTGACGAGGATCACTCCGTCAGATTCGCTCTCATCGCCTTCTGCGCCGTCGCAGATTTCCTGACCATCGACCAGGAAACATGCCCCGGCGAGCGGTTCGCCGGCTTCGTCGGTCTTCAGAATCTGAACGCTTCCCGTCAGCAGCGCATCGACAAAGGTTACCAGGGCGCTTTCGTCCTGCACGACCTCCACACTCTGGGGAGCAGCGACGGCATACCCCTCAGGCGCGGACGTCTCCGTGATGTCAACGCTTCCTGTCGGAATTCCGCTGACTTCGATGACCCCTTCCGCCTCGTTGACATCAGTGTCATCGTTGTCGCAAACAGCGATATCACCGATGGTGAAACACGCACCGCCAAGCGGATCTCCGGCCTCGTCGTTCTTGTTGATGGTCACCGCGCCTGTCAGGCGGGTGTTGACGAAGCTCAGACTTGCCGGCTCTTCGACCGTTATCTCGACAGTCTGGGATGCAGCTCCGGCATAGCCCTCCGGCACCGTCGACTCGACGACCTCGACCGTTCCGGTTGGAATCCCGCTGATCTCGATGATCCCTGCCGCCTCGTTCCCATCTCCCGCTCCGTCGTCGCACACCTCGTTTCCGTCGACCGAGAAACAGGCCCCGCCCACG
>JBFWRO010000168.1:0-6456 GCA_050248865.1 Thermomicrobiales bacterium
ACCGGCAGCCCGGCCCGGCCGAGCACGATCTGCTCCTCCGCAGCGCGAAGATAGGCAGGATCCTCGATTGCAATGTGATTCAGGGGTGTGAGGATCATGCCTGGCGCGATGCCGTTCACGGTAATTCCGTGGCGGCCCAGTTCGACCGCAGCCGTTCGGGTTAAGTTGCGCAGACCTCCCTTGGACGCGTTGTAGGACGCTCCAGTCGGACTGCATGCTTCCTCGTGCACCGAGGAGATATTGATGATTCTGCCGCCATCGCCTTGCGCAATCATCCTGCGCGCAGCGTGCTGCAACATCAGAAACGGTCCATGTAAATTCGTTCGAATTACCCGTTCCCAGCTCTCGAAAGGGGTCTCCACGATCTCGCCGGGAACGCCCATCCCCGCGTTGTTGACGAGGATGTCCACCCTGCCAAAAACCTGATCCACCTCACGGTACATCCGCTCGACCACCACCGGATCACCGACGTCCCCTTGAACGATCAGCGACTTCCGCCCGAATCCCTCGACCATCGATGCGGTCTCTTCCGCGCCTGTGACGTCGCTGAAGTATCCGACAACAATGTCCGCTCCTGATTCGGCGAATCGCAGGGCGATTCCTCTCCCGATGCCGCTGTCGGCGCCGGTAATCAGCGCCAGCTTGTTGTCCAGTCGAAGTTCCATGTTCTCTCCGCCCTTGCTGTTACCATCTCGCACTGAAGGCCGATTGTAGTGCCCAGGAGAACAGCGTGAGCATCGAATCGAACAAGCAAGCCGCGAGAGACTTCTTCGAGCAGATCTGGAACCAGAAAGACGAATCGGCGATCGACCGCTTCATCCCCGAAAATGCCATTGGCAACGATCCTGATTTCGGAGCCGGACGCGAAGGATTTCGTACCCAGTGGCGTCAATGGATAACGGGATTCCCCGACCTTCACTTCGAGATCGTCGACCTGATCTCAGAGGGTGATAAGGTGCTGACCCGCTGGGTGCTGACCGGGACCTTGCAGGGCGAGTACCTTGGCGTCCAGCCCGATGGTCGCACGATACGTGTGGAAGGTATGAGCCTCGATCGTATCGACGATGGGTGGGTCGCCGAGGGCTTCGAAGGCTGGGACAACTACGGGTTTCGTAAGCAGCTCGGATTGGTCGAGTGAGTCCCCGGGAACGGTCGCCACTCGTCGTGCCGGGATCCGCTACGTGCCACGAAAAGTCCTGGCCGGACGCCTGGTTTGATGAATTGGAATCGCCCGCGCGCAAGCGGCAATGGCCCAGATGAGCCGCCGGAATGCTTTCCCGTCCCAGTCGAAGGGCTCTCCTCCCTTCTCCCATTGGTGGCGACGAGCCCGACCGATACGGCACCGAGCTGCGCGAACCTGAACCTTGGCCTTGTTGAGCTATTGCCAGGGCGTTCTCGACTGCCTTCATTCCCGGAACTCCCGCGGGACCCGCTTGGCGCCATGACAGCGCATCTCCGAGCTAGTTGAAACCTTGACCCCGTCATCAGGGGTGTGAATTGGCACGCATTCTGCGCCGTCGCCGTCAGCGGCGGCGCTGGCCTGGGCGTCGCTGCGCGCGTGGACATTTGCCGCCCTGATTCCGCTAGGCGACGATGGGCTAATTGTCGAAAGGAGCTCAGCATGCGGATTTCCCGTTACCTGACGGTCGTGGCTATCGCTGTTCTGCTTGCCGCGGGAAGCGTCATTTCCGTAGTCGCACAGGAACCCAGAGAGTACACACCCCCAGCCGCCTCATACGAGGGCGTTACGGTCGCTCACTCAGGAGGCGAACTGCCGGATGATGTGGCTATCCAGCTTGTGAAGGTCGCAGATGGGCTCTTCGACCCGGTGAACGTGGCAAGCGCCGGCGACGGTAGCGGCCGACTATTCATTGTGGAGCGGTTCGGCCGGATCCTGATCATGGAGGAAGACGGTACGATCCTCGAGGATCCGTTCCTCGACATCAGCAACCTTGTGATCACGCAGATTCACACCGAACAGGGATTGCTCGGCCTGGCGTTCCACCCTGACTTCGCCGAAAACGGGCTGTTCTACGTCAACTACGCCGAGGCGCGAACGAACGGGAACATGCTCCTGGTCGAGTACCAGGTCTCCGGTGATGATCCCAATGTCGCCGATCCTGACTCGGCGCGTGCGCTCTTCATGATCGGGCAGCCGTATAACAACCACAACGGCGGTACGATCAAGTTCGGCCCGGACGGCTACCTCTACATGGCAGTTGGCGACGGCGGCATGGCCGGCGACCCCTACGGTAACGCGCAGAACATTAACAATCCGCTCGGCAAGATCCTGCGGATCGATGTCGACGTCCGGGACGGCGCCCCCTATGGCATCCCCGAAGACAACCCCTTCGTCAGCTCACAGGGCTACTCGACCTGGCGAGACTCCTTCAACAGCGGCATTATGAAGTTCCCCGAATCGAACCAGCAGGCCCAAACCGGGTCCTATTATCCCGGCGCACAGCCCGAGATTTACCATTTCGGTCTTCGGAACCCCTGGCAGTTCGATTTCGACCCCGAGACCGGTGACATGTACCTGACCGATGTCGGGCAGGTGGCCTGGGAGGAGATCAACTTCATTCCCGCAGGCAGCCGGGGGGGACTGAACTTCGGCTGGGACTTCATGGAGGGCGGCAACTGCTACCCGCCTGAGGCGTCTGTCGCGCAGGCGGAGGAGATTGCTCCAGCGGCGGTTTACGGCACATTGAGCGGTTGCTCCGTGGTGGGTGTACCACCGGTGGCCGAGTACGATCATGGTCTCGGCTGCTCCATCACAGGGATCGGCGTCTACCGGGGCGCTGAATTCGAGAGCATCGATGGCGTCTACTTCGCCGCAGACTACTGCACCGGGCGGGTTTGGGGTCTTGCTCGCGATGATGCGGGCGCCTGGCAGTTCGAGCAGTTACTGCACGTCGGTCTGCAGGCGACCTCCGCCGGTCGCGGCGAAGATGGTGCGCTTTACATGACGGCTTTCGACCCCAATTTCAGTCAGGATGACGATCCTTCGGAGGTCGCGCGCGGCAGTCTCTGGCGCATCGTCCCTGCCGACCAGGTGCCGGAAGGCGCGGAGGTGGCCCCGGTCTCTGAGGATGCCGAAGAGTCCACGACACCAGAGTCCTCGCCGGAGCCTTCGGAAGCGGCCACCCCGGACGATGCCACGCCGGCGGCCAGCGATTAGATAGGCGGCCATCCGCCATACAAGAGCGGCCGGTTGCTGGGAAGAGGGAGCGAGCAATTCCGCTCGCTCCCTTTTCCGCCGTACCCAACGGGCAGGCGCGCGTTCCAGGGCGTGAAATCGGCCACATCCGTCGCCCCTGCGGCCGCGCGGGACGGGGTCATAGTCCGGATAGATCAGTGATTGAAACGTACCACCCGTGATCTCCAGCTGGATGTCCGAACGCGACGCGCCTCGTCGAGCGCCATGTGCTGCATCGAACCTCCCGAGCATGACCGTCCTGATTTCGGCCCAAGTGGTAGGCGACCTACGTAATCGATCGATTGGCACGCTGCATATGGAAAGCGTATACGAAAGGACTCGCCGTGCGACGAGCCCCTCCGATACTCGTGAATATTCGTCTGAGTGCTATCCGGCAGCTTCCTCCACGTTCTCGGCGTTGTAAATCGAGAACGGCCCCATCAGTACCCGCAACGCGTCGACGTCTGGTCGGGTTGGGTCTTTCTCGATCGTGAACTGACCCATGCGTCCCGCTTCGAACGTCTCACCCTCGACACCCTGTATGGCCCCTGTGGCGAGCAGGTACGACGTGTAGTACGTCAGAAAGCCAAGATCGACGAAGCTCCACAGCGCAAACTCGGGAGCACAACCGTTGAGCGTGTACTCCTGCATTTCTGCTGGCAAACCGAGTCCGGACACCTTGATGTCGTCGCAGAGTCCCTCAGTCTGCAGCGCCTGCGCCGCAGCAGCGATACCGACCGTGGTCGGCGCCATGATCAGCTCCATGTCAGGGTATTTGTCCACCAGCGCCAGGGCCTGCTCGTAGCTGTCCTCGGAAACATCGTTGCCATAGACGATCTCCAGGAGCTCGAGATTGGCATAGGTCTCGTCAGTCTCAAGAACTTCCTGCATGGCAGCAATCCAGGCATTCTGGTTGGCCGCGTCTGGAGATGCTGAGAGAATAGCGAACTGCCCCCCATCCTCGCCAAGGATCGAGAGAGCCATGTCGGCCATCACCTTGCCTGTCTCATCGAAGTCGACCTGAGCGATGAACAGTGACTCGCCTTCGCCATTGGGGATGGGAGAATCCCAGGTGACCACCCGCGTTCCGGCATCCTGTGCGGCGGTGGCGGCCGGCGCGATCTGGTCACCGGCATTGTTTGACAGCATCACGACGTCATATTCGCTGGCTGGCGCCGTCGTCACGAAGTCGATCTGACCCGCGACGCTGTTTTCCGCTGTCGGGCCCACGAAGTCGAGTGCAGCGGGGTTTTCCAGTTCGGCGTGAGCCTCCTGGGCTCCCTGGTTTGCCTGATCGAATACCGCAATACCCAGGAATTTGGGCAGAAGCATCATTTTGACGTCCTGCCCAGGCGTTGCCGTCACAACGGCCTCGGGCGTCTGGGCGACTGCGACAGCGCCCATGCTGGCGAAGACAAAACTGGCACAGATCAGCAGTGAAATCAGTCGTCGGGACATATCGTTGTGTTCCTCCTGGTTGCAAACTGACCAATCGGGTGAACGTCACTGATTTCTCCCTTCGATCCTCCTTTCATGTCGTTCGTGATGTAGCGGCTTCAGGAGACTGATGGTGCGTGTGGGCCAGTAGTCGATTGTGTGCGACGCATCCTTCCACGAGCTTTTGCCATAAGATTCGGGACCAGCACCGACAAAATGAGAAGTAGTCCGATGATACCCGTCTGCGTGTTTCCCGTCACTCCGGCGATGACCAGTCCGTTGCGGAGATTCAATACCAAAAAGATCGAGAGCAGAACGCCGCCCATCGTCCCAATACCACCGAAGATACTGACACCCCCCAGGAGAACGATCGTGATGATGTCAAGCTCGAATCCCTGAGCGGTGCTGGCGCGCACTGCCCCGAGCCGCGCGGTGATCAACACCCCCGCGAGAGACGCCACGAGACCGCTGAAAATGAAGATCGTAATTTTCGTCCGGGCAACGGGTACCCCCGAGTATCTGGAAACCGCCGCGCTATTCCCGATGGCGTAGGTTCTGCGCCCAAAGCCGCTGAAATGGAGGATGACCACGGCAATTGCGGCGAAGATGAAAAAGATCAGGATCGAAAGCGTGACGGGTCCCACGATTCCCTGCTGACCCAGCTCGGTAAACCACCCCGGAAATCCGCCTATCGATCGATCCTCGACGAGCAGCTGGGCCAAACCCCGAAAGCCGATGTAACCCGCAAGAGTGATTGCTAGCGAACTCAAACCGGTGGTGGCGATCAGAATCCCGTTCAGTGCTCCCAGTCCAACCCCGACGGCGAGGGCCGCAAGGATGCAAAGGGACATTGGCATTCCCTGCTCGAAGAGATAAGCGACGATCGCCGCAGATAGTCCCATCATCGAAGCCACGGAGAGGTCGATCTCGCCACTGATGATCACAAAAGCCATCGTCAGCGCCACGATCGACTTTTCGATACCCAGCTGAAAGAGGTTGATTTGATTATTGACCGTCAAGAAATTGGAGACACTGGAGACGTTGTATGCCATCACAACCAGCAGAAAGAGAAGCAGCAAACCCTCCCAGCTGCGCAGCCTGTAAAAAACGCTAGGCATCACGGTCTGCTCCTCTGCCGTCCTGGTTGACGGTCGCACCTTCGGCCCTGCTCCTGTGACGTGCTCTGATCCATCGATCGCGCAATCGGCTGAGTATGAGCGCATCCGCGGTTACCGCCAGCAGGATCAAGAGCCCGAGCAGAGCGTCCTTGATGAATTCGCTGACGTTGGCCCAGCGGAGCAGGCTTTGCTGCAGGGTTTCGATCAACATCACCCCGAGAAGGGCGCCAATCATCGATCCTGATCCGCCGAAGATATTCACTCCGCCGACGACGACTGCCGCAACGACCTGCAGTTCCAGGCCCTGGGCGGCGGTGACCGTGATGTTTCCATATCGGGCCAGATACATGAACCCAGCCAACCCGGAGAGTCCACCACAAACCGTGAACGCCAGAAAGACGTCCCGTTTCACGGGAAGTCCGGAGGAAATCGCGGCCTCCGGATTCGAGCCAATCGCAAACAGCCGTCTTCCGAACGGCAGATAGCGCAGCACGAGCTGCCCCAGAAACGCCACGACGAGCGCGACGGCCGCCAGCATTCGCACGTCGAAGTCACCGATCGTGGCCACGGTCGAGCTGGGAACGTCGTTCAGCCAATCAGGCAGGTCTGCGGTGGTCACCGTCTTGGCGTCCGAAACCTCCACCAGGAACACGCGATAAATCGCCAGCGTCCCCAGGGTAGTGATGATCGCCGGTACACCGCCAT
>JBFWRO010000169.1:0-6448 GCA_050248865.1 Thermomicrobiales bacterium
ATTCAGCTCTTGCCGTACTCGGTAGCGCTGCACTTATCATCAACGCGAAGAGTCCAACAACACTCATGAATAAAAGTCGATGACGGTTCATGGCCGATGCCTCCTTGGGGATTTCGACTCATCACCTCGATGAATCACTGACCTCACCGTAACCGGAGGAATCCTGGATGACTGTAGTCGAGCTTACCCTCCCAACTTCCCGGAACGGCAGCCTGATGCGACTATGCAAATTGCCAGGTGGCGAATGCCGCCGCAACGGCAGAACACCAGGGTCGCCCCGGTCGCGTCCGGCCAAGCTGAGTGGAGTTCTCGAAATCGGCTCAGGAGACACAACACGGCTGAGCATGGTACAGAACATGCGGTACGGATCCAGAAGAGATTTCGCGGACGCTCAGACCGAGCAGTTTGCCGCCGGTTGTAGGGTCTTCGGACCATCCCGGGACGAGGCTTGGATCGGGACGACGCAAATCGCCTCGGCGACCAGTTGCCCCTCCTCTCATACTTCTTTCGACGTCGATGCAGGTTACGGACACGCTGACAAGGTAGGACAATTGCTGACGAACATCACCACAGAGGCGAAAACAAAGGCCTCACAGCTGCCGGGTTCGGCATTTGCCAGGAAGTTGATATCCCACTTCCGGGAGGATGATGTCACCGGCATGGCGGCGGAAACCGCCTTTTACTGGATTTTTTCCATTCCCCCCATGATGATCCTCATCGTGATGACCGCCGCATTGCTCGACGATGTCGCCAACGTAGACATTGTTGGGCGTCTCCGCGCGCAGATTGAGAGGCATGCTCCCGACGACACTGTCGCGGTGCTGAACCGCCTGGTGGACAACGGTATCGCGGAAGTAAACGGCGGACTTGCGTCCGTGAGCGTCGTGGTTGCAGCGCTACTCGCCATCTGGTCCGGTGCAAATGGCATGGGCGCGATGATGAAAGCATTCAACCGCGCATATGAAGTGGGAGAGGAACGAACTTATCTCCGGAAGCGCGCGGTCGCCATCGGGTTGACCGTTTTCCTCGTCGTATTTTTGAATGCCGCCTTCGTATTGGTCGTCTACGGATTGCGCATCGGCACATGGCTAACGGACCGATTGGGAGCTGGGGACGTCTTTGAGCAGGCGTGGCAGGTACTCCGGTGGCCCGCTGTCTTGATCTTCATTTCACTGGCGCTCATGGCGCTGTACCGGCTCGGACCGAACGTCGATCAGGCGTTTCGCGAGACTATTCCGGGTGCGATCGTCGCAATGCTTTTGTGGCTGGTAGCGGTTTCCGGCATCGGCATCTACCTCCAATTCTCGAATCCCGGGAGCGCGTACGGAGCGCTCGGCGGAATCATCGTTCTGCTCTTCTTCCTCTATGTGACGGCGATCATCTTGCTCGTCGGCGCAGAGATCAACGTGGTGCTGAGGCAAGATCCTTAGTATCAGGGGCGCCGCCTTTTTCCAAACGACGCCGGCAATGCTCAACGTGCGCAGACTTCCCGCTTTCGTCACGGGCCGGACTGCCGGAACCACGGCGCCTCATTCAGGAAACGACGGTGAAATAACTCACTCGAGTCCTCACGGGATTCTGGAGTCGATCGTATCGGCATCCGCTTGTCTGAGAGCGCCATGGGCAAAATGGCACGTTTCCTGCTGCGACCCGGCTGAGGGATCGTGCGAAACCAGTTGCCGTCCTGGTGGGATGACGAGGAGGAGGTATGACATTTCACAACTCACCAGAAATTCCGGTCGGGGGTTGCCACTGCATCCAGTCAGGTCGTCCCGGGAGGACTTCCGGCTTCGGCATCGTATCCCTCGCAGGAACCGCCCCGCTTTCCTCTGGCAGCAGAACCTGTGGCCGTGTATGTGAAGCCATGACTGCTCCAGTGGGAGGGCAATATGTGAGAGGAAGTGATGATGAAGTCATCGACTATGGCGTTACGGATCGGCAGCGGGGTACTGCTCATGCTGGCGATGGCAGTTGCGTTGGTGACAGCGCCTTCAACACTCTCCCAAAGTGGAAATAGCTCGATCGAGGTTCACAGCCGCGTATGTCCGACCGATTACGCGGGCGCCAACTGGTACGACGACTGTCACAACAATCCGTCCGACCCCGGTTTGCCATTCACGTTCGCTAACGGCGTCACGCGGGAAGGCACGACCAACGAGAACGGCAACGTCGGATTTGGAAACCTCCCGTCGGGAACGTATGAAATCACTGGCGGAGCGCCAGGAGAGTTCACCGACTATTTCATCTACTGCTCAGATGAAGCAACCGATGAGCAAATATCCATCGACTACATAACTGGTGGTTTCCAGGTCGGTCTCGAAACCAATACGAATGTGGTTTGCGATTGGTACACGGTGCCACTGGGGCAGGACGGCGAGCCAACGGCGACAGCCTTGCCGGAGAACGATGATGGGTCTATCGAGGTTCACAACCGCGTGTGCCCAACGGACTATTCCGGTGACAACTGGTTCGAAGACTGCCATGCCAATGTGCCCGATCCCGGCCTGCCGTTCACGTTTTCTGACGGAGTGACCCGCAACGGTACGACCAACGAGAATGGCAACGTTGGCTTCGCCGGTTTGCCTTCTGGCATCTACGAGATCATCGGAGGAGCTCCTGGAGAGTTCACTGATTACTTCGTCTATTGCGCCGAAGAGGCAACAACCGAGCAGGTTCCAGTGGAGTATGTGACGGGCGGGATTCAACTCGAGCTGTCGCCAAACACCAATCTCGTCTGTGACTGGTACACGGTTCCGTTGAGTCAAAACGGAGAGCCGACGGCCACATCGGAGCCAGCGGCATTCGATCTGCCAATCTATGCGCTGCAATGCGCGGCCGAACCTGGTCAGCAAGCGATTCAGGACTTTGTGACGCGAGGCATCCTGCCTGATGGTTGCGAGCAGTTGCAGGGCGTCTCCGTGTCGGTGACCGATGTGAATGGTCAGGCGCTGGGAGCCTGCGTGACAGAGGCCACGGCACCATGCTATGTCAGGGTGCCGATCGGTCAGACAGTTATCGCTACCCAGGATCTCTCAACTGTCCCGCCGGGTTTTGTGCCGATTGGTGGAGGGACTCGTGAAGTCGGCATCGAGCCGCAAACCGAAGCTTCGACGCTTTTCGTCAATGTCCGGGCGCAGCCGACCGCCACAGTCCCCGCACCGCCGACGCAGACGCCACTTCCGGAAGGACGCTCTCTTCTTCTGATTGCCGGCTCCTGCGAGAACATTATCCAGGCCAACGTTGTGCTCGAACTCGATGACCTTCGCCTGCCCGAGGGTGATCTGATCGGTCAGTCGGCAGCCATTACTGCAGAGTCCTCGACGAGCACCGTCGAACGCTCACTCGAGCAACTGACGTCGGAGGATCACGCGATCGTTGCCTACGGGATGAACGACTTCGACGCCACCGGCGACCCAGAGGCGTGTGCTCCCCTTGGCGGAGTAATCAACAGTGACGGCGAGTTGATCGTCGGGTTAGTGGAACTCAACAACTCCGACCTGACTGGAATCGTCTATCTGGCGCCTGCTGACGCCGACGAAATGCAGACGGTTATCTCCGCATTCCTGGCTGAAGGACTTTCTGATGATCAGGATGAAATGAACGAAGACGCCTGAGATTGCCGTTCGATCAGCCGAAAGCGCCGTGGGCCGAATGGTCCGCGGCGTTTCTCATTCCAGGACCACGTACACCACTTTCCGCACTTCGGCACATGTCAAGCTCGAGGACAATGTTCGTCATCGACGAGCATCCCTTCATGATTTCGATGCGCAGCAGCGCGCCCGGTCTGTTCGAGCAGGAAAGCGTCACTGCGATCAGAAGCGAAGACAACCGACTGAGGATCGCGCGAGACGAAAGACACCTGCTTTTCAGGATAATTACTCGCTGGTGTCGATCGCCTCTCACTGTTTGGTTCTGCCGCTGTGACGCGCTGGTTACAATGACGAAGTGACCAACGTCCCATAGGCAATGCAGGACCACGTTCCCTTCGTAGCCTCAACACGGATAGGCATTTGAACAGAACTCACCCGTTAGTCGATAGGATCAGACACTGATGACACAGAAAGAAATCGTGGTCGTCGGCGCCGGAATGGCTGGTCTAGTCTCGGCCATCCGCGCGCAGGAGCTTGGAGCGAGGGTCACATTGCTCGAGAAGGGACCCTCACCGGGAGGTTCCCTGGCGTTGTCTGGAGGCACCCTCTGGTGTGCGCGTACCGTCGAAGATTTGCAGCGGCTGGTGCCGCGAGGGCACCCGGTGCTGGGCCCACTTCTCGTCGATGACTTTCCCAGCGGCGTGGCCTGGCTCGAAAGTCTGGGCGCGGCGCTCACCCGACTGGAGAGCAAGCCCGATCGCGTCGTGTACATGATGGATCCGAATCCGGGCGCATTCATCGACCACATGCTCGGGTTGTTCTTGAGTAAGGGAGGCACGCTGCTTCCCGAAACCAGTGCTGTCGATCTGCGCACGACTGACGAGGGATTGGTCATCGGCGTGACGGTCCGGCCCGGGGCTGGCCCTCGATATGCACTTGACGCTTCAGCAGTAATCCTGGCCACCGGTGGCTTTCAAGCCAATCCGGAGATGATGGCCCGCTATTTCGGCCGCTGGTCGGATCGCCTGGTCTTGCGCGGTAATGCTCAGAGTACAGGCGACGGCTGGAACATGGCCCAGGCTATCGGCGCTGGAACGAGCGCGGCAATGAGCAGCTTCTACGGACATCTCTTGCCTGCGCCGCCGGCAAAGGTGCCCACCCACGACTTCATCGCGTACACCCAGTATCACAGCGAACAGGGTGTACTCGTCAATCGGGAGGGGTCCCGGTTCACCGATGAATCTCTTGGTGACGAAACCAACGCCCAGGCTGTCGCTCGCCAGCACGAGGCCATTGCATACCTCATCTATGACGACACCATGTATCGTGGATTTGCTGTGAGACCAGGTGGCAACGGGGCCAGGGCCAGCGACACGTTTTTCGAGTCGCAGGCTCTGGGCGCGCCTGCTGCCACGGCATCGAGCCTGGAGGAGCTGGCCCGCGCCATGCAATCCCATGGCCTGCATGCTCCAGGGTTTCTGGCGACGCTCACTGCCTACAACAATGCGGTGGCCGCTGGCACGACCGCTCAGTTGCCCGTTCCCCGCCGGCAGCTGGCAAACCCCGTGACCGCGCCGCCGTTTTACGCACTCGGCGTTACGCCTGGAGTCACATTCACGCTTGGCGGATTGCCCATCGATGAGCACGCTCAGGTTCTGGATCGAAACGGGAGTCCGCTACCCGGTCTTTACGCCGCCGGAGCGGATGCTGGTGGAATACATAACGAGCAATATGCAGGCGGTCTCTGTCTGGGACTTGTCTTTGGCCGGCGAGCGGCTCAACACGCGACCGGCACAGATTGCAATCCTCTCATGTGATAAGTATGCGCCCGGCGGGGATGTGCAACGTCATCCTCGGTCAACGCAGACCGTGCGTGGGTGCGAAACCGCCGAGCGGCACCATCTTCCTGCTTCGTAGGTCCCTGGTCCTGTGAGGTCGAGATGCAGTGGGACAAAGTCACAGAGCAATCACACCTGTTCCAGACGCATTGACAAGGGTTTCTCACTCGAAGAAGATATCTCATTCAAGCGAAGTACCATGTTTCTGACATGATTTTCGTCAGTGGTCCGAGTAGTGTTGGAAATTCCAGAGGAGTGATGATGTTCGAGTCTGTCAAATCTCGTCTCGCCAGCACCCTCCAGGTGAATCGCCGTCAAATCCTCGGCAGCGCGGCGGCGGCGATTTCCGCGACATACGCGGGTACTTCATCGACCGCCCAGGAGGCCACACCAGTCACGACGCCTGAATGGTTTGGCCAGGAGTTTTTGTTCGTTCAAACCTTCGCGAGTGGCAGTCTGGTCCCTTCTGGCCAGGAAGGCGCCCAGGTCGAAGTCACCATCATTGGCACGCCGACGACCATCGAGGCGCCCGGTTACACGCTCACGCTAAGTGGCCATATCGGGGAGACCATTTACTTCTCGGATCGGCCGGCACGTGTCTTCGGCCAAACCCCAACGCCCATATTCCTGGAGAACCTTGGATTCACTCCGGACAATCCACCGAATGCAGCCCTGGTCACCAGGGGGGATGACGGGACTCCAGTGGTGGTGGTGGTGGAACTCCACGATCCCGTCATCGACGAATCGTCCGGTACTGTGACCTACCAGGCAAATGTCCTTTCGACGTATGACGGTGAAGGGTTGCGGCACGTCCTCGAGCAGGACTACTCGACTGAGATGCCGGTCGAGTTTGGGTCAGGTTCGCTCTTCATCGACGACTGCCCAGACGAGCCATACGCCTGTTATCTGCCTGGCAAAGTCTGTTATCAGGAAAACATCAAGGTTGGCACCTGCTGGCATTCGATTTACTGCAGCCCGTGCCCCGACGCGGTAACCCAATGCAACCAGAAGGCGCCTTCC
>JBFWRO010000170.1:0-6446 GCA_050248865.1 Thermomicrobiales bacterium
ATGCCATTCCCAGAACGACACGTGCCCAGTACATGGATGCCCTGAGCTCCCAGGCAACGATTGCCGGTTATAAGGCTGTGCTTCTCGCTGCAGCAGAGCTGCCGAAATTCTTCCCATTGCTGACCACCGCCGCTGGGAACATTCCCCCCGCCAAGGTATTGGTCATTGGCGCCGGAGTAGCCGGGCTGATGGCCATTGGCACTGCAAAGCGACTCGGCGCGGTCGTCGAGGCTTACGACGCACGTGCCGTGGTCAAGGAGCAGGTCGAGAGCCTCGGCGGGCGCTTCGTCGAAATCGACACAGGGGCTGACCTGGCCGGGGCCGGCGGCTACGCCAAGGAAGCGACCGAGGATATTCTGGCCAGACAGCAAGCAGGACTTGCCGCGCGAGCAGCGAGAACCGATGTGATCATCTCTACTGCTGCCGTCCCCGGACGCAAGGCGCCGCTCCTGGTTCCCGCATCCACCGTGGAACAGATGCAGCCGGGGTCGGTCATTGTCGACCTTGCCGCATCGGAAACTGGCGGCAATTGCGAACTAAGCGAACCCGGTAAGACTGTTGTGAAGCACGGGGTGACGATCATCGGCGCCACCCATCTGCCGAGCACCGTGCCAGTCCACGGCAGTTTGATGTATTCCAAGAATGTGCAGAATCTGCTCGCGCTGCTGATCGACGATCAAGGCGGTCTGAAGATCGACATGGACGACGAAATCGTTGCGGGAACGATCATTACCCGCGATGGCGAACTACTGCATGAAGGGACAAAGCAGCGCATGAGTCCTGCCCCGGAAAAGGGTGAGTAGATGAACGGAGGTTGCAAACGCATGGCGTGTTCGACTGATCGCGGGGGAGAAGACTGATGGACGAGACGACCCTGCTCATCATCTACATCTTCGTGGTGGCGATTTTCCTGGGTGTCGAGCTCATTGGACGCGTGCCGTCCACCCTGCACACGCCACTGATGTCCGGAACCAATGCCATTCATGGCATCGTTGTCCTGGGTGGAATGATCGTGCTGGGACAGGCTGACACCTGGTGGCTGCAGGTCATGGGATTTCTCGCCGTTACATTAGGCGCAGCGAACGCCTTCGGTGGATTCGCCGTAACCGACCGCATGCTCGAAATGTTCAGCCGTAAGCCAGGAGCGGGGCGGCAACAATGATTGACAACTGGCGCGACGCAATCGTCGATCTCGCTTATCTGGCGACCGCGATCATGTTCATCATCAGCCTGAAGTATCTGGGATCACCGAAGCGAGCCCGGAAAGGCAATCAACTCGCCACGGTCGGCATGACTATCGCCGTGCTGGCGACGCTGGTCAGCCGCGAACTCAAAGTCACCGAGAACGGCCAGAGTCAGACTGACTGGACCAATATCATCCTCATCCTGGTCGCCCTTGCTGTTGGCGCTCTCCTGTCGATCGTTGCCGCACAGCGGGTGAAGATGACCGCAATGCCCCAAATGGTGGCCATCTTCTGTGGAGTTGGTGGCGCAACGGTGGCGCTCACCTCCGTCGCTGAATTCATGCATAAGGAAGACCTCGGTCGCGGCATGATCCTCCTGATCTTGCTTGGCGCGTTGATCGGGTCGATCGCCTTCACCGGCAGCATGGTCGCGTTTGGCAAGCTCCAGGAGTTGATCTCGGGAAGGCCAATAACTTTCCCGAATCAGACACTGGCGAACGGCATTCTCTTCGGCCTGGTGGCAGCCCTCGGTGCAGCGATCATTCTGCTGCAAGATGGCTCGACTCCCAAGCTCTTCCTCTGGATTCTGTTCGTCGCCTCGCTGATTCTGGGTGCTGCAGTCGTTCTGCCGATCGGCGGCGCCGACATGCCGGTTGTTATCGCAATTCTCAATTCGCTGACTGGCGTAGCCGCAGCGCTGGCGGGTCTGATTCTGGACAACATGGCGATGGTCATCGCCGGCGCCCTGGTTGGTGCGTCGGGCGCGTATCTCACATTGCTCATGGCCAAAGCAATGAACAGATCTGTGACAAATATCCTGTTCGGGGCGTTCGGCGGAGGCGGAGAAACGGTTGGCGCAGGTACTTCCGGCGAGCAGAAACCGGTCAAGGAAGCATCGGTCGACGATGCCGCAGTGGCCCTGGCCTTTGCGACCAATGTCATCGTTGTTCCGGGCTACGGTTTAGCCGTGGCCCAGGCGCAGCACGCCGTACGCGAATTGGCCGACGAGCTGGAGGAGCGCGGTGTTACGGTCAAGTACGCGATTCATCCAGTTGCCGGTCGCATGCCTGGCCACATGAACGTGCTTTTGGCGGAAGCCAATGTGCCCTACGAGCAGCTGTACGACATGGAGCAAATCAACGACGAGTTTGCCCAAGCTGATGTGGCGCTCGTTATTGGCGCTAATGACGTGACCAATCCGGCGGCCCGAACGGACAAAACGAGTCCGATCTTCGGCATGCCGATTTTAAATGTTGACCAGGCCCGCCAGATTTTCGTGCTCAAGCGGAGTATGAAGTCTGGCTTTGCCGGCATCGAAAATGAGCTCTTCCACGACCCAAAGACGTCGATGGTCTTCGGGGACGCGAAAGCGACGCTCACCGCGATGGTTTCAGCAGTGAAGGAGAACTAGTTCGGCGGCTGTCCCGCCGAATATGACAAGAACCGGTTTCCCGCGTCCTACTTGCGGGAACCGGTTTCGCATTTCTCGAGTCAAGGGGCAACCATGAATCATCAGGAAATCATCGATCGGATCACTTCGACCTGGACTGATTTTCGCAATCTCATCGCCGCGGTGCCCGAAGACGTCGCCCTGGAGTCCGTCCCCCCGGGTGCCTGGAACACGCGCGATATCGCCGGCCACGTCGCCTGGTGGGAACGCAAGGCCGCAGATGAGATTGCCGGACTGCTCTCGATACCGGGGAACGAGACGCTCGACGAGCGCAACGCTAGAGAGCACACCAGAATTTCACAGCTCACCTACGCAGAGGCGATTGCGCTGCTCGATGAGTCACACGAACACCTGATGAAGATCGTCCGTGAACACCCTGAGGTAAAGCAGGCCCAGGTCGAAGGTGACACGTGGGAGCACTTTCAGGACCACGGAACGGACATACGAAACTGGCTGAACACTCGAACTTCATGACGTTGCTCGTCGGTCGGGCCGCAAAGAGACTCGAAGGTCCACCGCCCAATCTGCAGGTCATGAACTCCTTTCACCTCTTGAACCGGCGAACGCTGGCAACTCTGGTTTTCTTGCTGTGTGGCTGCTTCCTTCCGCTGGCAGCGGCGGCACAGCCTCCACCAGAGCCGTTCAGCGCACTTATGGTGCTGCCGGAAGACGGCAAGGAGCCCTTCATCAGAGAGATCGACGCCGCGACACGTTCGATCGATCTCTATCTCTACCTTCTGAGTGACGAGCAAATCATTCGCGCTCTTCAGCGCGCGCAGCTACGAGGCGTCAATGTTCAGGTCATGCTCGAACCCGAGCCTTATGGCGGCGCCCAAATCGAGCTGGAAACATGGCAACGACTCGATACGGCCGGGATAGATGTTCGCTGGAGTCCGGGACGATTTCGATTCGCACACGTCAAGATGATGATCGTTGATGAGCGGGTGTTGCTGGTCATGAATCTGAACATGACTCAGTCGGCATTCGATGAGAATCGAGAGTTCGCGATGCTGACAACCGACCAGGTGCTAATCAACGAAGCAACTGCCCTTTTTCACGCCGACTGGCACGATGACCCTGACTTCCGGCCAACGATTCTGATCACAAGCCCAGACAATAGCAGGAGCGCGATCGGCAACTTGCTCGAGTCGGCGACGGTTTCCATCGACATCTACGCCGAGGCACTCACAGATGCAGCGATCATCGACACGCTGCTCGCGGCGCACGAGCGGGGGGTACACATCCGGCTGATCGTTCCCGAACTCACTGGCACGTCGCCGGAGCATGAGGAACCCGGATTTCTGGCGAGATCCGGAGTCATGGTGGGTGTGCTGACCTCACCGTACGCTCACGCGAAAGCGATCATCGTGGATCAGCGGCTAGCATTTGTTGGTTCTCAGAACCTGACAGGCAACTCTCTCGATAACAACCGAGAAGTTGGAGTTCTCCTCGATGACCCGATGGCGCTTCTGAGGCTCATCGCATTCTTCGATCGCGACTTCGCTGTCGCCAACCGAATCTGAACGAAGGTCCTTCAATCGATCGCATCGACTCAGTGCCAGGAGGACAATTCGCCGGGCTGGGATCCATTTCGCCGGGCCGGATCGAAACCAGATCGTCCGGTTGCGCGTCTTCAATGTAGAATGGGCTCAGGGAATGGCCGAGACATCCCCGTCGTCGTCTTGGCCGGGGAACAATCACATGGTAAAGAGACTCTGCGCACTCGCGCTATTCGTTGCCCTTCTCGTGGGACAACTGGCCGTAGCTTCTCCTCACTGGGCATTGGCGCAGCCTGATTTGGGATCGCCTGCCAGCGACGCCCCCACCTCTACCGTAGCCAGTGAACCGTCAGACCTGCCACTCGAGACCACAGAGGACATCGAGGCGGCGGCCGAGCCAGCGATCGGCGATCAGGTTCGGATTATCGCTTCCGTCCTGAACGTGCGAGAGGATCCGGATACGACCGCGCAAGTTATCTCCCAGCTCATGCTCGGCGCTGTGCACACGGTCCTCGATGGCCCCGTCGCGAGCGGGGGTTATGACTGGTACCTGCTCGATCTGCCAGGCGATGCCGATGGGTGGGTCGCTGGACTCTGGATCGAAGGCATAGATGGCGGAGCCGCCACGAGCACTCCCCGAATCACACCTGCGGCGACAGAAACATCATCGGTGCCAAGCGGAGCACCGCAAATTGGCGACATCGTTGTGATCGACGTCTCCGCGCTCAACGTGCGGACAGGCCCGGGAACAAACTACAGCATCATCACCACGGTGACGAGTGGCTCGACGTATTCGGTCATCGATGGGCCTCGAAGTGGCTCCGGTATGGTCTGGGTCAGGCTCGACCTGCCAGGCGCTACTGACGGCTGGGTGGCATCGCAATACGTGCGCATCACTACGAGACAAACACCAACGAATACGTCCACGCCGTCCCTGACTCCGACTTCGACGGTTACCACTTCGCCGACATTGACGCCGACCTCAACGGTTACGTCGGCACCAACGTTCACACCGACTTCGACACCAACGTTGACCGGATCGGAGACGGCAACCCCGACCGCAACGTATACGCCGACCTTGACGTCGACTCCAGCATCGACGCCGACTAAGGCCGCCGGCACGTATAACGTTGGCGATATCGTTGCTGTTCAATCGTCACTGAATGTTCGTACTGGTCCGGGTACGACATATGGCGTGACGACAGTCGTCAGTTCAGGCACGCAGGGTACTGTACGCACGGGCAATACCACGGGCGGGACGTACACCTGGATCGAGGTGCAGTTTCCCGGCGTCCGCGGCTGGGTCGCCGCGAATTACGTCACTCACCTGTCTATGGCGACCGCGACCCCACCAGCGTCAACCTCGCAGATCTCGATCGCGCTGAATTGCACGACCAATCCCGAGCGGATCACGATCACGAATGGCAACAGGTCGTCGATCGTCGTCATCTCGATTGGCACGCTCTATCAGCCCGGATCGAATGAGCCATTCGTCCTGAATCAGACGCTAGGCGCAGGACTTTCGCGCACCTACCTCTCGGGATCACTGGCAACCGGAACCTTTCGACTGAGCACGACGGCGATTCTTACTGACTCCGCCGGCGCGAGCGAGGGGGTTCGGGTCGTGACCTCTGCCGGGACCGTAACCCGGAACTGTCCGGCCGCTTCGTCTACGGATCGCTGGGTGGAAGTCGATCTCAGCTCACAGTACATGCGCGTCTACCAGGGAACAACGCTCATCGCCGGCACATATGTCAGCACCGGCCGTTATGGCTTCGACACGCCAATTGGCACCTATCGCACCTGGCTCAAATACACCAGCCAAACGATGACCGGCTGCATCCAGGGTGAGTGCTATGTCGTGCCGAATGTCCCATGGGTGCAATATTTCACGTACGAAGGGCATGCGTTACACGGGGCGTACTGGCACAATAATTTCGGCGCACGTATGAGCCACGGCTGCGTCAATTTACCGGTGCCCTTCTCTGAATGGCTCTATTACTGGCTGCCGATGGGTTCGCGGGTGGTCGTCAAGCAATAGTTCGCGACAAGCTGGATGTGTCAGCGATCCGGCGGCCAATCAGAAGACACTGGAAGCTGGAGCACATCAAGCTCGCGCAGCGCTGCGGCATCACAAAATCTCCCGACAAATATCGACCAGATATCAAGCGTTTGACGAAAATTCTCCAGGGCCAACGCAGCTCATTGAGTCAGAACGTGTAAGAGATAGGCGTCATCCCAACCAGCACGCTTGCGTTTGCCCTTGATGCTGCCTTTGGTGGCCACGTCTCTCTTGAGCAGACCGAGCGCGGC